>JAYVJN010000020.1:0-17252 GCA_043769325.1 Acidobacteriota bacterium | reverse complement strand
AAAGCCTTCTTTTTCTTCGCTTACGAAGGCCAACGCGCCAATCTGCCGAGCAGCGAGCAACTCGCTTACGTCCCTTCGCCCGGCTTACGCAACACGGCCCACCCGAATTTGCGGCCCGTTTTGCGCGCCTTTCCCTTGCCCAATTTGCCGCAACTGCGCTTTCCGGCGGGCGGCAACGGCGATTTAGAGACGGATTACGAAGGCTATTTCCGGCCCTCCGTCGAACCGTTCTCCACCGATTCCGCGAGTTTGCGGCTGGATTACAACCTGACGGGCCGCGTCAGCCTGTTTGCGCGTTATCATCACGCGCCTTCTCACCTTGAGCAGCGGCTTTTGAGCATGATTTCGCAGCGCGATTTCCGGGCGCGGACGCTGACCCTGGGCGGCAATTTTGTGGCTGAAGGGCGTTGGACGGGCGATGTGCGCCTTAATTTGAGCCAGTCTGAAGGGCGCAGCGACTCGGTGCTGGACGATTTTGGCGGGGCCGCGCCGTTAGCCAACAACCTTTTGTTTCCGCGTTTTGCCGGCCCCGACACCTACCGCGCCAGCATTTCGTTGCCCGCCGGCAGCGAAACGCTCACAGCGGGCGTTGGCACCGGATTGCAACAACGGCAATTCAATTTCACGGGAAATCTGGGCCGTATCTATGAACGCCATCTGTTACAGGCCGGTTTGGATTACCGTCGCTTGTCCCCGTCCTATCAACCCGCCGGTTCGCTCGGTTACACCTTTAGCCGTTTCAATGACGGCAATGTGTTTGCTGCGGCCCGTTCCTTTGAGCCTTTCACGCTCATTTTCCACAACTTCTCAGCTTACGTTGACGACGCCTGGCGCAAAACTTCGCGCCTGACGCTGAGTTTGGGGCTGCGTTGGGAGTTTGTGCCGCCGCCCCGCGCCAACGGCGTGACCCCGCTTTTGGCGGCGGTAAATACGGATAATCCCAGCCAGTTAGGTTACGCGCCCGCCGGCACGCCGCTCTGGGCCACGCGGTATGGCAACTTCGCGCCGCGTGTTGGCGTGGCCTATCAATTGTCGCAGACGCCGGGCCGCGAGACGGTTTTGCGGGGCGCGTTCGGCCTCTTTTACGACCTCGGCGCGGGGGCCGTGAGCCGTCTGGCCGCTTCCGACACCAACACGCGCCAAGCCGCTGGTTTCGGTGTGCCGTTTCCTCCTACGCTCTTGCAACTGCCGCCGCCGAACAACCGCCTGAACTCGCCGCTGGACGAGGTTTTCTTCTCGCGCCGCCTGAAATTGCCCTACACGGCGCAGTGGAACGTAACGCTGCAACGCGCTTTGGGGGCCGCCAATACCTTTACGCTGGCTTATGTCGCCGCCGCCGGAAAGCGTTTGCTGCGCCCCGTCACGCTGGAAAACCCCAACGCGCGATTTCAGAGCGCGACGCTGACCGATAACAGCGCGTCGGCGTCGTTTCACTCGCTGCAAACGCAGTTTCAACGGCGTCTGGCGCGGGGCCTGCAAGCCTTTGGCTCTTATACCCTGGCCCACTCGCTGGACACCGCTTCCGACGACAGCGCGCCGCTTTTCGCCGCCCGCCAGCCCGCCGCGAATGATAAGGGCGCGTCTGATTTCGACGTGCGCCACAATGTCTCCGGCGCGTTGAGTTATGACTTTCCCAACTGGCTGAAAAAGCGGTTCGTCAGCTTTCTCTGGCGCGACTGGACGCTGGGCGCGGTTATCAAAGCGCAATCCGCCACGCCCGTCAATGTCCGCCTTTTGCGCACTATCAACAACCGCGCTTTTGAGTTTCGCCCCGATGCCGTGAGCGGCGCGGAACTTTACCTGAAAGACGCAGATGCGCCTGGTGGAAGGCGCATCAATCCCGCCGCGTTCAGCGTCTCGCCCATCACGCGGCAAGGCACATTGGGCCGCAACGCGGTGCGCGGTCTGGGCGTTTGGGAGGCCGATGTCGCGTTGCGCCGTCTGTTCAACTTGTCGGAAAAGGTAAGCCTGCAATTTTCCGCCGAAGTCTTCAACGCCTTCAATCACCCTAACTTCAACCGTCCCAACCACCTGCTCGGCGCGGTCTCCAACGGCACGTTTTTCCCCGACCAGACCTTCGGCCAAGCCTCCGGCACTTTTCGCAACTCGCTCGCCACCAATGGCGTCACGCCATTTTTCCAAATCGGCGGCCCGCGCTCCATGCAATTCTCGGCGCGAATTAACTTTTAGGTATCTGGGTTCGCAGTCATCTTGACTGCGCCTGTCTCGCCAATTTGCGCCCATCAATAACCAAAGAATTTTCTGCTAAAAACTCGTTAAAATTTCTCAACTACTGTTAATATCCTTTCTATGCAGCCGTTTTACCTTTGGAGACGATGCCGAAGGAGACGAGAACAATGCGGGCAGCCAGAGCCATGAACACACAAAACGCGACCGCGCCGCCGGAAGAACTGGAGAGGTTATTTCAGACTTATTACGATCCGGTTTTTCGTATGGCTTATCGCGTGACAGGCAATTCCGAGGACGCCGAAGATGTGCTGCAAACAATTTTTCTGCGCCTTTTACGGCACGAAGAAGTTGATTTGCAGCCCCATCCGAAAGCCTATTTGATGCGTTCCGCAGTCAACGCCTCGTTGGACATTGTGCGGAGTCGCGCCAGGCGTCCGCTGGTTGATGTTGATGATGTGGCGCATGAATTATTTGTCAGTTCCGACGCGGGGCCGGCGCAACAGCAACAAGACCGCGAACTACAAAGAATTTTACGCGCGGCAGTGGCAAAATTGGACGGCAAATCCGGTCAAGTCTTTGCCTTACGTTATTTTGAAGGCTTTGGCAACCGCGAGATTGCGGAAACCTTGAATATGTCGCCCTTGGTGGTGGGTGTCATGCTGCATCGCTCACGAGCGAAATTGCGCCGCGAAGTGGGCGCGTTATTGGAGAATTATCATGCTTAACAACAACGATTTAGACAACACCATCGAGCGCGTCTCCGCCACCATTCGGGAGGCCGAACCAACCGCGCATGAATTGGCCGCCGCCAAGCAGCGCGTCTGGGCGCAGCTGGCCCGGCAAAACACCCCTGCGAAAGCTAACATTATGCAACTCAACAATTGTGACGATTTCCGCGCCCTCATTCCGGCTTACCTGAACAAAGAAACGCCGGCAGCCCGCGCCCTTTTATTTGAAGACCACACGCGCGAATGTATCCCCTGCCGCAAAGCCTTGACGCAAGCGCGCACGGGCCGCGTGGAAGCCACCCGCGCCGTTCAGAGTTCAAACTTTAGTTTGTCCGGCGCAAAAAAACAGCCTAAAGATTGGACTCAAAACAGGTTGCGGTGGGCGATGGCGGCGGCGCTGCTGGTTGCGGTGGGCGGCGTGTCGTGGTTCGTCTATGACCGCTTCATTCCGCAAGGCACGGCGCACGCTACTGTAAAATCAGCCAACGGCGCGGTTTATCGCGTCAACGGACAAGCGACGCGGCCCCTCGGCGTAGGCGAGGAATTGCAGACGGGCGACAGCCTCCGCACCGCGCAGGACGCGACGGCGCAAGTCGCTCTGGCCGATGGTTCGGTTATCGAAGTCAAAGACCGCTCGGAGTTTAGCGTGAGCGAAACCGGCGCGGGCGCGACTATCGCTCTGGACAAGGGACAGGTTTTGGTTGAAGCCGCCAAGCAGAAGAGTGGCAAGCATTTATACATTAAGACCCGCGACGGTTTAGTCACTGTCATCGGCACGGTTTTCTCAGTCAACGCGGGCACGAAAGGCACTCGCGTCACTGTTGTCGAAGGGCAAGTAAAGCTCAATCACGGCAACCACGAGCAAGCCGTCAACCCCGGCGAACAGGCTACGACTAACGAGGCGTTGGAAAAAGTCCCGGTGCAGCAAGAAGTTGCCTGGAGCAAAAACGCCGCGAAGTATGTTGAATTGCTGTCCGCGACGAAAGCCGCCAAAGAGGAATTGGCCCGCGTGCCGCGTCCGGGCGTGCGCTATGCGTCGCGCTTCCTTGATTTACAGCCCGAAGGCACAGTGCTTTACGCCGCGCTGCCCAATCTGACCAATACGCTGGCCGAATCGCACCGCATCATGCAAGAGCGTGTCAAGCAAAACGCTGCCTTGCGCGAGTTTATCGAAAAAGAACGCGGCGGCGACGCCGGTTTGAGCGGCTTGGTCAAAAAACTGGAAGAATTCGGTCAATATCTGGGCGAAGAAATCGTCGTTAGCGCGGCGATGAACGAGAGCGGCGAACCCGCCAACCCATTGATTATGGGTGAATTGAAGGACGCCAATGGTTTTCGCGCTTACGCCGAACAGCAAATCAACGCCTTTAACACGCTGGCGAAAAACAAAGCGCAGATTCGCATCATCCGCGACCCCGCCGGCGAACAGGCCGCCGCCGCGCAGGAAAACACGATTTTCCTTTGGATTGGCGATAATTACTTTGTTGCCGCGCCACAGTTTGACCAAATTAAGGCCGTCGCGCAGAAAACCGGTGGCTTTGCCAAGACGCCTTTTTACGCCGATTTAGCCAACGCTTACCAAGCAGGCGCGGGGCTTTTAGTAGCCGCTGACTTGGAAAAGGTCGTCGGCAAGATGGCGCAACAAGAGAAGGATGCGAAAAAGGTTGCCGGCTATAAACAGTTGGGTTTATTGAACTTCAAGCGCGTTCTGCTGGAACAAAAAGATGTCAATGGCAAATCGCAAAGCCGCGCTCAACTCTCGTTCAGCGAAACCAAGACGGGCATTCCCGCGTGGTTAGCCGCGCCCGGGCCGGTCGGCGCATTGAACTACGTCGGGCCGGAAGCCAATGTTGCCGCCGCGTTTGTCGTGGCGCAACCGGCGGGCATGGTTGACGAACTCTTGAAACTGATGGGAACCGTTGCGCCTGATGCGCGGCGCGATTTGGATAACGCGCAAAGAACACACGGCATTAACGTCCGCGACGATGTGGCCGCCGCATTGGGCGGTGAAATGGCCTTCGCCATTGACGGCCCGTTGCTGCCGACGCCTTCATGGAAACTGGTGTTGGAAGTCAACGACTCCGCCAAAATGCAGCAGACGCTGGAACGTATCGTGGTTGAAACCAACAAAGAAGCCGCCAAACGCAAGCAAAAGAGCCTCGTCTGGACGCGCTCCGATGAAGGCGGGCGCGCCTTCTACGCGCTCAAATCGGGTGACATCGGCGTTGAGCTAAATTATGTTTACGCTGATGGTTATCTCGTCGCCGCGCCGAGCCGCGCACTTGTCCAACTCGCTTTGCAGTACCGCGATTCGGGCACTAATCTGTTGTCTTCGTCGCGCTTCCGTTCCACGCTGCCGGCAGACGGCAACGCCAACTTCTCCGCGCTGATTTACCACGACCTCGCGCCTGTCGTGAAACCTCTGGCCGACCAAGCGCAGAAGCTGGGCAATCTCTCGGCGGAACAAAAACAGATGGCCGCCAATCTGGGCGACAATGAACCGACGCTCCTCTACGCTTACGCGACGGGCGAGCGTCTGACCATCGCCGCCAACACTGACGCCGGGCCGTTTGGTCTCAATCCCGCCGCGCTCTTTGGGATGCCGACGGCGTTTGAATTGCAACACGTCCTGATGGGCGCAATGGAGCAGAAAAAATAGCCGCAAAGCTAAATAAATACTCACATTTACGCCAATCAGCCGGAACTTTTTCCGACTGGTTGGCGTAAAACTTTCCAGCCATAACGAATTATGCTTTACATGGTCATTGAACGATTCAAGCCAGGCGCGGCTGTTACCATTTACCGCCGCGCTAAAGAGCAGGGCCGCTTGCTGCCCGGAGGCTTGGAATATGTCAACAGTTGGGTTGATCTCAATTTCACAACCTGTTACCAGCTCATGCAAACTGAACGGGAAGAACTCTTTGCCGAATGGTTCAACCACTGGCAAGACCTGGTTGATTTTGAACTCGTGCCGGTACGCACCGGGGCCGAAGCCGCCTTGTTGATGGCAGCCAAGTCTTAAAACAACTTAGCTAAAAGGAGCAGATGTTTTGCCAAAACAAGGGTTTAATCTTCTCAGGCAGCTAGGGATATTTATTGTTGTGACAGCCATTCCGTTCATGTCACTATACCTGACTTTTGTGTCGGCTGAGTATGTGTTCGCCGGACTGCTAAAAATGCTCGGCCCAACGGTTTTTATAGGTTTGGGGCTTGGTCTATTGGTTTTATATGGAGGCATTTTGCTTGTTGGCGGCGAAATTCGTCTTATTGTGAAGATGGCCCGTGACTTTCAAGAGCGATTGCCCGCTAATTTGTGGGGCGAATTTCTCTGGTGCGTTGCGCTTTTCGGCAGCATAACTTTCCCTGGGGTTTTACTTCTCAAGCTAATCGAAGCTATTGCAATGTTATGAGTGCGGTAATTGAATTAGACAATCTCGGCGTTACCTTCGGCAAGCGCCCGATTCTGGAAGGCTTAACGGCCAGCTTGACAGGCCGCGCGATTGGTCTTTTGGGGCCGAACGGCGCGGGGAAAACGACGCTGATTCACACGCTGATGGGCTTTCACCCGCCCACGCATGGAACGGCCCGCATCTTTGGCGCGGATATTCGTGAGTTTGCCAAAGAGTTGCGCGCCGACGTGGGCTATATGCCTGAGCGCGATTCGTTTATCGCCAAGATGTCGTGCGTTTCGTTCGTGCGTTTCATGGGCGAACTCGCGGGGCTGCCGGCGGGCACTGCGCTCGAACGCGCCCACGAAGCCCTGTTTTACGTCGGGTTGGGCGAATCGCGTTATCGTTCCGTTGACACCTATTCGCTGGGCATGAAACAGCTTGCCAAACTCGCGCAAGCCCTCGTGCATGGCCCGAAGCTGATAATTTTAGATGAACCGACCAACGGGCTTGACCCGCCCACGCGCCAGCGCATGATTGAACTCATCCGTGCCATCCGCGACAGAGGCAAAGCCAATATCATCCTTTCCTCGCACCTTTTACGCGACGTTGAAGAATGTTGCGACGAGATTCTTATTCTCAAAGACGGGCGCATCGCGCAATACTGCAATCTGGCCGAAGAACGCAAAGCCAACCGCCGTTTCCTCGAAATGGAACTGCGCGGAGACCGCGAACAATTCGCCCAGGCCATCAACAAAATGGGCTGTGAATACGCCCTCGCCGGCCAGCATCGCTTGAAATTAGTATTGCCCGAAGGCATTGAAATCAAGAACTTATACGAACTCGCCGCCAACCAAGCGGTGCAGATTCGCAAGCTAAACTACAAGCGCGACTCGTTGGAGGACATCTTCCTGAAGGCGATGGAAAGCTAAAGGAAACCTCGAAAATGACAAAAGAAGCCTCGAAAAACAAGGGCCTGGCCGCGACTGAAAATGTCGCCGGCTACGAGGAAATGCTGCATGAATTTGTGGCGTTACTGGAAGCCTCAAGGCGGGCTTCGGCGCGGGCCGTAAACGCCGTAATGACTGCAACTTATTGGGAAATCGGCAGAAGAATCGTCGAAATCGAACAGAAAGGCAAAGGCCGGAGCGATTATTATGGCGATGAAATCGTTGACCGCCTAAGCGTTGACTTGTCCGCGCGTTTCGGGCGCGGCTTCAAGCGTAGCAATCTTTTTCAGATGCGGCAGTTTTATCTGGCGTATCAAAACATTGTGCAGATGCTGTCTGCACAATCTCCAAACAACATTGTCCAGACACTGTCTGGACAATCTCAAAACATTGTCCAGACAGTGTCTGGCAAATTCGATTTCCGCGAAATCGCTCAAAAATTTCCGCTTTCGTGGTCGCACTACGTCAAACTGCTGGCTGCCAAAACTGATGAAGCGCGTAGGTTTTACGAAGATGAGGCTTTGCGTGGCGGTTGGACGGTGCGCCAACTGGAACGCCAAATAAACTCAATGTTTTATGAACGCGCTTTGCTCTCGAAAAACAAGGCAGCCATGCTGCAAAAGGGGCAACAGGCGCAGCCGGAAGATTACGTCGCGCCGGATGAAGAAATCCGCGACCCGTTAGTTTTGGAATTTCTCAACCTTAAAGACGAGTATTCCGAAACCGAACTGGAAGAAGCGATTATCAAGCATCTGGAAAGTTTTTTGCTCGAACTCGGCGCGGAGTTTGCCTTTGTGGGACGGCAGAAACGCCTGCGGATTGATGACGAATGGTTTCGCGTGGATTTGGTCTTTTACCAGCGGCGGTTGCGTTGTTTGCTTCTGATTGATTTGAAACTCGGCAAGTTATCTCACGCCGATGTGGGGCAGATGCACCTTTATTGCAACTACGCCAAAGAGAATTGGTCTTTGCCGGAGGAAAACCCGCCGGTGGGCCTGATTCTCTGTTCGCACAAGGGCGAGGCGTTGGCGCGTTACGCGCTGGACGGATTGCCCAACAAGGTCTTGGCGCGTGAATATCTGACGCTGCTGCCTGACGAAAAGACCTTGCAAGCGGAGATTGAGAAAGTCAAAAGACGGTTGGGAAAATGAATGGAGTCTGACAGATGGCAGTTTATGAGCAAAGTTATAAGCCGTTTGCGGGGGCGTTGACGCCGGCTTGGTCGCGGTTTCTGATTGTGCCGCGCCACGCTTACCGGACGGTGTTTCAGTCAAAGCTGTTTGTGGCGTTTTTTGTGGCTTGTTTTATCGCGCCACTGGTTTTTTCGGCCTTAATCTATTTGAAGCACAACGCGGCGGCATTGGCGATTATACGAACCAGTGTTGGTGATTTGCTGCCTGTTGACGGCGACTTTTTCTACTATTTCATGGTCGGGCAAGGCGTGTTGACGTTTTTCCTGACGGTTTTGGTCGGGCCTCCTCTGGTGGCGCGGGATTTGACAAACAACGCGCTGCCTTTGTACCTGGCGCGGCCTTTTTCACGGGTGGAATATGTTGGCGGCAAGGCGGCGGTGTTGTTGATTTTGCAATCGCTAGTGACCTGGGTTCCGGGCCTGTTGCTGTTCGCGTTTCAGTCTTATCTGGAAGGCTGGACGTGGATGAAAGAGAACTGGTGGATTGCGGTGGCGTTGTGGTGCGGCAGTTGGATATGGATGATTCTGCTGACTTTACTGGCGTTGTCGTTGTCGTCGCTGCTGAAATGGCGAACGGTGGCGACGGGCGCGTTGGTGGCGTTGTTCTTCATCCCCTCGGCCTTTGGCGGCATCATCAACGAAATGTTCAAGACGCGCTGGGGACACCTCATCAGCCCGAACGCGCTGATAAACAACATTTGGCGGGGCCTGTTTCGCAACTTTAACCCGCTGACCGACACGCAAGTCATCCGCCAGGGCCGCCGCGTGATACAGGAAATCCCGATTTATGAGCCGCCTTTGTGGGCCTCTTGGCTAATGCTGTTTTTGCTGTGCACGGTTTGTTTACTGATTCTTTCGCGCAAAGTGCGGGCGTATGAAGTAGTGAAATGAGCGATTACGTTTTCAAAATCAATCCAGACAAGGGCATTTCAACCGACGACGGCATTGTCGCCGCGCAAAATCTCAATGAACAGGCGCAAAGAGAAGGCGTGCGCGCCGCCGTCTGTGGCGGGTTGGCATTGCATTTTTACGGCTTTACCCGCGCCACCAAAGACGTGGATTTTGTGGCCGAAAGGTTGCTTGATTTGCCGTCTGTGCGCGAATTGACGTTTGGCGGCGCGTCTTACTTATTCAAACTGCGCGGCCAGGACATCCCGATTGATTGGATTGTCCGTTCCGATGATTATCAACCGCTTTACGAAGCTGCGTTGGCTGACGCGGTGCCGACGGATAAAGATTTTCTCTTGGTCACGCCCGAATGGTTGGTTATTTTGAAGATGTTTGCCGGACGTGGCAAGGATGAAATGGATTTGCTCTGGCTTTTACGCGCCGACGGTTTGGTTGATCGCCAACAGGTATTAGCCTTGCTCAGACAACACTTAGGCCGTGCCGCCGCGTTTCCAGCGCAGGAAATGGAAAGTTATTTTTTAGAGGCGGATTTGCTCCGCGCCCGCGATGAGCGCGGATGAGCGAACAGATTATGAGCCAAGACACCGAACACATCATTTTCGACGACGTTTCCAAATTCTACGGCGAGATTTTGGGCGTCAACCGCGTAAATTTGCAGATTGGCGCGGGGATAACCAGCCTCGTCGGGCCGAATGGGTCGGGCAAGACGACGCTGATGAATCTGCTGACGGGTTTGATAAAGCCTTCGCAGGGGCGCATTAGCGTGTTGGGAATCTCAACCAATGAGCCGGAAAAGCTCTTTCGCCAGGTCGGTTATTGTTCGCAGTTTGACTCGTTTCCGCGTGGCGCAACGGGCCGCGAGTTTGTGCGTATGTTTCTGACGCTGCACGGCTTTTCGTCGAAAGAGGCCGACGAACGGGCGATGAATGCGCTGGAAAAGGTGAGTTTGACGGAAGCCGCCGGGCGCAAGGTCGCCGGTTACAGCAAAGGAATGCGCCAACGCGCCCGCCTCGCGCAATCCATCGCCCACGACCCGCAGATTTTGGTCTTGGACGAACCGCTCAACGGGCTTGACCCGATGGCGCGGGCCGAGACGATTCGCGTCTTCCAGGCGTTGGCGGCGCAGGGTTTGTACCTGATAATTTCCAGCCATATTCTGCACGAAGTGGACATGATGAGTGACCGTGTGGTCTTGATAAACAACGGCTATATCCTGGCGGAAGGCGCGGTTACGGGCGTGCGCGACGAAATCGAAGATCAGCCGATGCAGATTCTGGTGCGTTGCGACAAACCCGTCGCGCTGGCCTCGCAAGTGTTTAATTTACAAGGTGTTACAGAGGCGCGGATGCACCCGGACAGGGGCGGCCTATTCATTAAAACGCGCCAACCCGATGAGTTTTACGAACTCCTGAACCGCGCCGTTGTCGCCGGCGATGTCGCGGTGGAAATCGTGCAACCCGTTGACGACGACTTAAATGCCGTCTATCAATACCTTATCGGCACAAATACGGAAGGAGCGCGTGGGTGATATGCAAATTTATGAGCGCAAAATGGAGTTTGGCGACGATAGCGCGGGGTTGCGGGAAAAATTGATTCAGCAGATTTTGGACGGCGTGAAAACGGCAACCTGTGATTTGAAAGAGTTTTGCAACGCGCAAGAAATCAGAGACTTAGACGGCCCTTTTGGGTGGCATGAAACTGTCATAGACGGCGCGGGAAGAGCGCGTTGCAACATCCGCGTGACCGAAGTTTACGAGACGGCATTTGGCAACCCTGACCCGCGTTTGGTGCGCGGCGAAGGAGACGGCGAGGACACGGCGCAATTTCAACGCGACCACGAAAATTTCTTCGCGCCCTTGCTCAAAGCCAAAGGGTTGCCGCCTTTAACCTCTGATTCCGTGCTGGTGGTGTGGGAATTTGAACTGGCAGAAACGCCTGAGTAAAGAAAATTATGAGCGCAGCGATAAAATCCTCAATTGTGGAAAACCCTGTGGAAAACTCGTTCAACTGGCAATTGTGGAGCCGGCAGGTCATCGCGCTGTTGCGTTTGGAGCTAAAAAAGACGCTCTTTAGCCGGCGCGCTGTTTTGTTGTATCTGTTGGCGGCATTGCCTTTGGCGTTGCTGGCGATTTGGGTAATCGCGCCCAAGCCGTTTCTCGACGCGGACACGGGCGAATTGCTCGCCAATGCCAACGAGATTTTCGCCAATCTTTACGCCGGACTTCTGCTCCGCACAGTGGTCTTTTTTGGCAGCGCGTGGCTGTTTATGAATCTGTTTCGCGGGGAAATCGTTGACCGCAGTTTGCACTACTATTTTCTGTCTCCGGTGCGACGCGAAGTTTTGGTGGCGGGTAAATATCTGTCCGGCTTGCTGGCGGCGATGATGATTTTCGGCGCGATGACAGTGGCGGCGCAACTCTTATTTTACTTGCCGCTTGGGGCGGCGGCGCGTTCGGCCTACTTCGCCGGCGGGCCGGGTTTCAAACATTTATTGGCCTATTTGGGGATGACTTTGTTAGCCTGTCTGGGCTATGGCGCGGCATTTCTGCTAATGGGTTTGTTGTTCCGCAATCCGGTCATACCGGCTTTATTGGTGTACGGTTGGGAGTGGCTTAACTTTCTGTTGCCGCCGTTGTTGAAGAAAATCAGCGTGACGCATTATTTGAACTCACTCGCGCCGGTGCCTGTGGCGCAAGGCCCTTTTGCTATTACCGCCGAACCCACGCCAGCCTGGTTAGCAACGCTCGGCCTCTTCATTTTTACCGTCGTTGTGCTGGCCTTGGCCGGTTGGCGGGCGCGCAAGATGGAAATCAGTTATGGCAGCGAGTAAGAATTTTGAAGGTCGCAACGCGGCAGTGGGCAGTCGGCAGTTAAGAAGCCGCGTGGCGCGAATCTGCCAGAACCGCCGCCGTCGTCTCGGTCTGCGCCACTGAATTACCGGCGGGGTCGCCAGTAGCAACATCAGTCTTCTTCTACTGGTTACTGGCTTCGCTGCGTAAAACTCACGCTTAAAAGCGTAACTCTAACCTTCTTACTTGCGATTTTTGAATTGGTCGTAAAGCTCTGTATGCCTTGAAGTAAGCGGCACGCTGCGCCCGTTGATGAAAAGGTAACGGGTGTGAGTGCGGGCTTCCAAGATGTCGCCATCGGTGACGGCGAGGTTGGCGATTTTGCCGACTTCGATGGAACCCATTTTGTCGCCCGCGCCGATGATTTGGGCCGGCGAGAGTGTGACGGCTTTTAAGGCGTCTTCTTTCGACAAGCCAAAGGACGAAGCCATGCCCGCCAGAAACGGCAGGTCGCGGGCGTGTGCGCCGGTGTCGCCGGTGGAGATGCAGAAGCGCACGCCGGCTTTGGCGAGTTTGGCGGGCGTTTCATACTGCGCGTCGTAGTTGTCGTCGTCGGTGCGCGGCATATCCAACACGCTGGTAACGATGACCGGCACATTCTTTTCCTTCAATAAATCCGCCACTTTCCATGATTCTGAACCGCCGATAATGATGGGTTTGAGCTTCATCTCTTCGGCGAATTTGATAGCGGCTTTGATGTCGAGCGGGCGTTCGGCGTTCATTAGCACTGGCTTTTCGCCTTGTAAATATGAGCGCATCGCGTCGTACACAATGTTGTGGTTCGGACGCGGCAGCGCTTTGTCTTTGGCGTAAGCGTCTTGCGCTTTGAGGTAGTCGCGGGCGTCGTTAAAGAATTTACGCAAGCCTTCAAGCTGCTTGTCACGCGCGGCCAGGGCCGTGTTGAGGTCAATTTGCTGGAAAGTGAAGGTGTTGAAATCAAACTGTCCCGTAACTACCGACGGAAAATTAAGGGCGAGCGCGGCGTGGGAAATTACCGACATCTCGCGCGGCGAAGTGCCGTCAAGATTGATGAAAGCGGCCTGGCCCGCGATAACGCCGCCACGCGGGAAGGACAAGACGCTGGTGATGCCATTAGAGCGCGTGACGTTGATGTGCGCGCTATGCGGATTGACCGCGACGATGGACTGTATCTGCGGGTTGTACTGGTCAATTTCAGATAAATCCACCGTGCCCGGCGCACCGCTGGCGATTTCCACCAGGCCCATCGAAGTGCCTAGCTCAATCATGCCGGGATAGACGGTTAAACCTTTGCCGTCTATCTCTTGCGCCCCCGCCGGAGCTTTGGCGTCGGCCCCGACAGCGACGATTTTACCATCGCTCACCGCCACATTGCCTAACGCAATCTCCGGCCCGCTGACCGGCACAATCTTTGCGCCGCGAATAAAATACGAGGGTGCTTTCTGCGCGAAGGCCGGCAGCACTAACAGTAGCAGGCAGCAGGCAGTAGGCAGCAGGCAGCTAAATTTGCCAATTATCTTCGCTTCAGGCATTTGCTTCTCTCTGTTTCCCCGTCTCTCCATCGTTCCTCTTTCTGTCTCTGCGTCTCTGCGTCTCTGCGTCTCTGCGTTAAGTTCTTTCATTGGTTGCCTCCTTCGCGCTCTTCGTGTTCGCGGCTGTAGCCGGCGGGCTTGCGCGGGGCCGGCATGGGCGGCGCGGCTGTGCCAGGTTTATTGGCGTCCATTTTTTCCAGCATTTCGCGTTCTTTGGCGACTTCGCCGCGCCGTTGCAAATCTTTGTCGCGGTCAAAGAGAATTTCGCCATCCACAAAGGTTTTTTCGACGCGGGCATAGACGCTAAACGGATGCGCGTTCCAGATAGAGAGGTCGGCGTCTTTGCCTTCGTCAATTGAGCCGAGGCGATTGTCCACGCCGAATTGTTTGGCCGGATTGAGCGTAATCATGCGCAACGCCTCTTCTTCCGTGACGTTGCCGTAGCGCATGGTTTTGGCGGCTTCGATATTGAGGCGGCGGGCGCGTTCATCAGAATCGGAATTGAGCGAAACCACCACGCCGGCGCGGGTCAGTATATCGGGCGCGCCGGGAATGGCGTCGTAGGCTTCGTTTTTGTAGCCCCAGAAATCTACGAAAATCGAAGCTCCGGCCCCGTGCGCGGCGATTTCCTTGGCGACTTTGTAGCCTTCCAGCGTGTGTTGGAAGGTGCGGACTTTGAAACCAAACTCATCGGCCAGATTTATGAGCATGAGGATTTCGTCGGCGCGGTAGCAGTGGGAATGGACGTAGCGTTTGCCTTCGAGAATCTCCACCAAAGGGTCGAGCGTCACATCGCGCTTGGGCGGCAGCACATTGTCGCCGCGCTTCTTGGCCGCGTTGTATTCATCCCAAGAGGCTTTGTAATCACGCGCCTTCAAGAATGCCTCACGAATCGTAACTTCAACGCCCATGCGGGTTGCCGGATAGCGACGCGGCCCGTTGCCACCGTTATTGCTGCGTTTGGGGTTTTCGCCCAGGGCAAACTTGATGCCGGGCAACGCGCCAAAGAAGAAATCTTCAATCGGGTGGCCGTATTTGACCTTCACGACAGCGTTTTGCCCGCCGATGGAGTTGCACGAACCATGCAGAATGTTGAGCGCGGTGACGCCGCCCGCCAACTCGCGGTAAAGATTGATGTCGCCGGAATTCAGCACGTCTTCGATACGCGCCATCGCGGTCACGATTTTGGTGCATTCGTTGACGCCGCCGTCAATCATGGTGTGCGAGTGGCCGTCGAAGATGCCGGGCATGACGTATTTGCCCGTGCCGTCAATCACGCGGGCGTTAGGCGTAGCGGTTAAACCCTTGCCGATTTTGGCGATTTTGCCGTTACTCAAAAGAACATCGGTATTCGCCAGCGTACCGTGCGAAGCGGTCAACACAGTGGCGTTGCGAATCAGCGTATCGGGCTGTTTCGCCATTTGCGCCCACGCGCCCGCGCTCAAGCCAAGTAAAACAAAGAGTGTTAATAATTTTCTCATCGCAAATCCTCCTGCTGGCCCGGTTTTTTAGTGGCGGTAAACGACGCCGGCCCCATGGGTGACGAAATTGAGCCTTGCATGGAATCGCCGCTCACTGTGCCGCTGCCGACAATGCCGATGCTCTGGCCTTGAAAAGTAAGGTTGGCGGTGAAAGTGAGTTTGTCGCCTTCCAATTTGAGGCCGTCCAGTTCCGCCGTGCCGAAAAACTGCGAAGTCATGGAGCCGGTCACTTTGTCGCCGTCCTGTTTTAAGGTCAGAGTGGCGGGAATCTGTTGGCCGCCGGCATCAATGTTCATGTCCCAAGTGCCGGCTACGCTGACGGCTTTCGCGCCACCGGCGGCGGGCATTGCGGGCTTTTTGTCGTCAGCGGGGGGCGCGACTTTGATGTCTATCGGCTGGCCGTCAATAAAGAGGTGCGCGAGGCGGGCTTTGCTGTCGAACAAATCGCCGCGCATAACGGTCAGGTTGGCGATTTTGCCGGTTTCGAGTGTTCCGGCGCGGTCACTGACGCCGAAAATCTCGGCGGCGCGTAAGGTTAAGGCGCGCAGGGCTTCGTCCTTATCAAGACCGTTTTCCGTCGTTTTGATGACATTGGCAACGTAATCCGACGCGCTGCCGCCGCCCGTTTGAAAGGCGAACCGCACGCCCGCCGTCGCCAGTCGCGCCGCGCATTTGGGCGCTTCAGCGCGGAGGCGCAAGGATTCCATCGCTTCCGGGTCGGCTTCGGGCGAACTGGCGGCGGCGCGTTTGGGGAAGTTGACCGAAAGCAGCACTGGAACGTTCTGCGCCTTGAGTTTATCCGCGACCTTCCACGCTTCCACGCCGCCGGCGATAATGGCTTTCAACTTAAACTCAGCCGCTAAAGCGAGGGCGCGACGGATATTATTTTCGTCGTTGACGTGAAAGACGACGGGCATTTTGCCTTCCAGCACAGGAAACAAAGCGAGTAAAGACTTATCTTGTTCGGGTCGGCGCAAGCCTTTCGGATTTTTCTCGTAGATGGCGTTGGCTTCGCGTAAGGTTTGGGCGTCGAACAGTATTTGGCGAAACGCCGCCATCACGCCCATCAGCGAACCAGGATACGCGCCGCCGGGGGCCGTATTAAAGGCGACGTGCATGGCAAACGGCGCGCGCACAACCATTTCCGGTGTGGTGTTGCCGCTAAGATTGATGAGAGCCGATTGGCCCATGAAAATCCCTGTGCGCGGGGCCGAGAGCGTCATCGTCACACCGGCGTTGCGCGGGCCGTCAAAGCCCGTGTTTTGCAACCCATCCGCAACGGCAAATTCGGGTTGCATACCGGGAACTTGCGTCGGCGGCGGGCCGGCGGGCGCGGCTTGACCGCCTGGCGCGGGCGGCCCGGCGGGTCGTTGTTGCTGTGGTTGGCCGAGGTTGGAGATTGCATCCACCAGGCCCGGATAGACCGTCAAACCCGCGCCGTCAAAGACCCGCGCGTCGGCGGGCGCGGCGACGTTGGCCCCAACCGCCGTGATGACGCCATTGCGGATAACAATCGTGCCCTTTTCCAAAACCGGGCCGGAAACCGTTACGATACGGGCGTTAGTAATGGCGTAGGCATTGACCGCCGCTTGCGCGCGCAAGGGCGCAACCCACGCCACACACACCGCCAAACCAGCCAAAAACTGCCAAAGGCGATTTCGCATATCCTGAATCTTCCTAATTTTTATGGTTAAAGCCCGCTTCACCCACAACAGGCGCACGGTTGCTTTGAGTATTACTTGGCGGCTATTACGCAAATAGCGCGGCGAAAGTTTTGGCGGCGGGAATCTTTTATGTAAAGGTTTAGAGTTACGCCTTCAGGCGTGAATTTTTCTCAAGCGGCGCGTCTGAAGGCGTAAGTAATGCGAATAAAATAACATAATCCACCAAGCATCTTGCAGAAACACGCACTACGTCAAGTGTGCCAGGGTGTAATCAAAAGTGAAGCGGGCCGGTATGCGATATGCGGCTGCGCCGCTCCGATGTGCGGCGATGGCTATGCCTCGCCGTGAAAATAGCTCCAGGAGGCTATGCGGCTCTGCCGCCGTTGGGC
>JAYVJN010000019.1:0-4819 GCA_043769325.1 Acidobacteriota bacterium | reverse complement strand
CGCCCCAGGCCTTTTCGTCCGGCATTCCTAACAAAACGCGCATTTATTGTTTGTTGACCACCTCAGAAAATATCTCCGCCAGTTTTGGCGCGTTGCTCCACACCGAGTAGTCCTGTTTGACCACTTCACGCCCAACGCGGCCCATCTCGCGGCTGCGTTCGCGGTTGTCATACAAAGTCTTAAGGGCGCGAAACCATTCGTCGCCGGAAACCGCGCCTAACCCTAGTTCGCCCAACGCCAAAATGTCCTCATTGACGCCCACCGGACTGACGACGGCGGGGACGCCAGCCGCCAGATAAGCCAGCATCTTGGCCGCGCATTTGCCGCGCGTCCATTCGGTGTCATCCAACGGCATCAGCCCGGCATCCATCTCTTGCGTCGCTTGTATCTCGTTCTCCGGCGACCATTTAATGTATTCGCACAACTCCGGCGGGATGAGCCGGAACGATGGGCGACGGTCACAAACCACGCGCAGACGCGCCCCCTTGTGTTGCGTGAGAAACTCCGCCAGCGGCTCTTCAATCATCTGTAAATAGCGCAGATTGGAATGAATCCCCATCCAGCCGACAATCCATATATCGTCGGGCGGGCGCGGGGCGGGCGTCCATTGGTCTGTGTCAATCGCCGTCGGGACAATCCAGACGGGCTTACCCAAAGGCGCGTAATGCGCCGCCAGCCAACGATTTCCGGCAATCACGCCGTCGCAAATCTCCACGATGCGCTCGGAAAAATTCGCGCTGCTCGAAAGCCAAATCGCGTCGTCCACGTCAAACAGCCGCCGCCCGCCGGTAAAGCGTTCCAACGTAAAGCGTTCGGGAATCAACTCGCGCCGCAACCAGGTGATGTCGCTGCGCCTGGAAGCCGCCACGCCCGGCAAGCGTAACAGCGTCGCCAACGCCGCCAAAGGCTGCCGCCGGTAGCGCGTCATCGGCAAGTAATGCTCCCCCACCTCAATCCCCAAACGCGCCAACGGTTCAATGTACTGGCGAAAACGCAAACGGCTGGGCGGGTCGGTGCGGTTGGCCGTCAAAGCGGTTACTTTAATCATTTGCGCCAATCGGCTACACTCAAGCGCATGAGCCTGAGTTGTGAAATAGTTGAAATTCTGGCCTGCCCGCGCTGCAAGAACCGTCTCACAGACCTGGCGTGCGCGGCGTGCGGACTGCGCTTTCCGCTGGTTGAAGGCGTGCCGGTCTTGCTCAACGAGGCCGCCAGCCTCTTCAAATTAACAGATTTTACCGAAGGCCGCGAGACCACCTATAAAAACTCTTCACCTCTGAAACGAACGCTCAAACGGCTGATTCCGTCCATCAGCGTCAACCTGAAAGCCGCCGCCAACTTCCGCGCCTTCTTCGCGCAACTGCAAGCCGAAACCGCCAGGCCGCGTGTTTTGGTCATCGGCGGGGCCGTCGCCGGCGAAGGCTTTGCCAACATCCCGCCCGAAGTTGAGCTAATCGAAACCGATGTCGCTTTCGGAGAGCGCACAAACCTGATTTGCGACGCCCACGATTTGCCCTTTCAGAGCGAATCTTTCGACGGCGTAGTCGCGCAAGCCGTTCTGGAGCACGTTTTAGACCCGGCCCTTTGCGTCGCAGAAATCCACCGCGTGCTGCGGCCCGGCGGCCTCGTTTACGCCGAAACGCCCTTTATGCAACAGGTTCACGCCGGCCGCTACGATTTCACGCGCTTTACGCACCTCGGCCACCGCTACCTTTTTCGCCGCTTCGCCGAAATTGACAGCGGCGCAGTCGCCGGCCCCGGCACGGCCCTGGCCTGGGCCTGGTGCTATTTCCTACAAAGCTTCTTTCGCCATAAATCCTTGAGCCAAGCGGCCTTCGCCCTCGGCAGCCTGACCGGATTCTGGCTTAAATACTTTGATTATTTCCTTGTCAACCGCCCCGCTGCCCACGACTCTGCCTCTTGTTATTATTACCTAGGCGTTAAGGCTGAGAACGAACTATCTGGCAAGGAATTACTCAAAGAATATAAGGGGGTGGTTTAAAATCAAGAACTCATGTTACCCGATTTCGGTTTTCAGCCCGCGAAAGCTGGCAAACAACCGTCAAAGCTATCGAAGATAGCGACAGTCGTTCAATGTTCAAAGGCTGCCGCCCGCCTTCGCGGGCTACAAAGCATCTTCTTTCACTTAACCCCGCGCTCACGCACGGGGCTTTATGATGTCGCCGTTTTCAACGGCTAAAAACAACGCTTGCCGCGTAACATGAGTCAAGAACGTAAGTTTATCACTTTGGGTTGAAAAATGATGACACCGGAAACTTTAGTTCTGAGTTTTATTGAAGACTATTTTCAGTGGAACGAAAGGTCAAATACTTTAGCGGAACAAATTCAACAGCCGCATGACGCTGATTTATTGTCACTCGGCATTACCGAACCGATTCGCCTAAACCAAATAACAAATTTGGAGCAATATTTAGAGGTAAAGCGACGGTACTCAGAAAAAAGCGCAAAATTAACGGCAGATGTTAGTGCCGATTGGCAAGAATTGATTAAGAAGTATTGTCCCCATAATCATAACGCTCATGGCTGGTCATTTGGGACACCTCCGACTCACAATCCAGCTACTGAGGTTATTATTTCTGTTGAAACCATCAACAAAAAATCCATTGTGAAAACACAAAACACATATAACTATGGGTATGGAAAACTTATTTCTGATTATGAATTTCATTTGAGTTACGCAAATGAGCAATGGCATTTGGAAAGAATTTATGATGTTAATGAAGAAGAGAAAATAAGACTTTTGTAATCAAATGGAATATCATGCCAATCAATAGGCACGAATGCGAAACAACGAGGTCAAACGCTTCCATTCTTTCAGTTCAAGTATCAGTATTTCTTTTAATTTGCGGTTTGTCCCGCGACGAAAAAAGAACCACACGGCGAGACAGATAAAGGTGTAAGTCACCGTCGAGACTAACGCCGCGCCCGTTGCGCCGTAGCGCGGAACAAAATACCAGTTCAGGCCCAGGTTCAAACAGAGCGTCAAGACCCACAGGGCGGGGATGAGGCGCGGCAGACCTGTGCCGACAAAGTATTGTACCAAGACGGCTTGCAGCGACATGAAGAAGACGCCCGGCAAGAGCAGCCAGACCAGGCGCGGGGCCTCGGCAAAGGCCGGGCCGTAGAGCAGAGGCAGCGCGTAACTCAGGGGAATGCTCGCCAGGCAGACCGGCAGCATCAACGCCGCCGTGTGGCGCGTGGCGCGGCAGGTGAAGGCGTCGGCAGTCTCTTGCGTGGCGGCGACGCGGGCCAACATGAGTTGCGAGATGGCGTTGGGCAAGAGCAATAGAAAGAGCGTAAACTGTGTGGCAACGGCATATACGCCCGCCTCCGCTGCGCCGCGCCAGTGCGCCACAAAGAGCACGTCCACGCGCCAGACGAGCAGCGTCGCCACCCACAAAACGTGGCCCTTGAGCGCGTAACGCAATGTCTCGCGCAACCGCGCAAAATCGGCCCGCCAAGCCCCCCGCGTCTCTGCGTTTTCGCCGGACAGGTAACGGTAAAGCAGCACGGCGGTCAGCAATCCTACCCCTGCGCCAGCCGCCGCGTTGAAAGAAACGAGCGTCCACAAATCGCCGCGCAGGAGCAGTAAAGCTATGACGGCGTTGATGATAACAAAAGATTGATTGAGTAAATCCAGCGCGTTGAATTCGCGCACGCGCCCCAACGCGAGAAACAGGTTGATGCCCAATAGCGTCGCCAGTTGAAACGGCAGGGCGACAACCGCAATCGCCACCAGTTTGCTTGGCAAGTGCGCCAGCAAGCCCGGTTGCCACGCGGCGCACAACCACAAACCAAACGCAAACGCGCCACCACTCACCAACGCGAAAAACGCGCCATTAACGGCGGCTGTGGCGGCCTGTTTTCTGTTCTGCGCGATGAAGTAAGTGTTGGCCGTCGTGACGCCTAAGTTACTGATTTGCATGGTCGTATTGACCGCCACATTCAACGCCGCCAACGCGCCCAGACTCTCCGCGCCCAGCCAACGTGCCACAATGATGCCGCTGACCACGCTATTCGCCGCCATCAAAACCCGCGCCGCCAGCGTCAGAGCGACATCCCACGAAAATCGTTTAGAAAGGTTCAAAGTTCAAAGTTCAAGGTTACGCTCCGCGTTAGCCGCGCTGAATCTGGTTAATGACGCTAAACTCAAGCCCATAATCAGGTAAAAGACCATGACCACTTCGGAATCGCCCCAGTTGTAATGCACCAGGCCGCTGGTGAAAAAGCCCGTCGCGCCGCCCAACGCGCCGAGCAGTATGCCACGCTCAGGCCATTCCATTGGGGGTTGGGGAGTGGGGGTTGGGGGTTGGGGGTTGGCTTTTTCTGACCACTGACCACTGACCACTGACCACTGACCATTGCCCACTGCCTGCTGCAAACTGCGCCAGTACAGAGCCAACCACGCGAGCCAGGCCAACAGAGCCGGAACGCCGCGTTCCAGGGCCAGGGCCAGCAGGTTTGAGTGCATATGCCCGATGGGTAAACGCCCGTTGTCGAACATCTTCCAGTCTTGCCAGTGGGTTTTGAGCGAATCCATGCCGATGCCCACAAGCAAATGGCGCGGGCCGTTGGTCAAAACACCGAAACCTTCGCGCCATACGGTAGCCCGCCAGGTGGTTGAGCCGTCTTTGGCGTCCACAAAGCCGACGCCGCGCTTTTGTTGCAACACGAAAACGCCCGCCAACGCCACCGGCACGGCACACAAAGCCAAGACTAAAAATGCTTTACGGCCCAGGCCAAACAGCGCAATCACGCCCGCCGAAACCATAAACGAAGCCCACGAAGCCCGCGTCAC
>JAYVJN010000018.1:0-6228 GCA_043769325.1 Acidobacteriota bacterium | reverse complement strand
AGCCATTTTAATTATTGGCAAGTTTTTGGCGATTCTACAAAAGCCTTTGTTTGCAACAACTCAACTTTCGTAGCGCTTTCAAATTTGGCGAAGGTATTGCCTGAAACCCTGAGGATATAACATGAACAGTTTTTTTAATGCGACACTGGCCGAAGTTGACCCGCTTATCGCTCGCGCTTTGAGTGACGAGGCGGCGCGGCAATCGGGCGGGCTAGAACTTATCGCTTCGGAGAATTTCGTGAGCGAAGCCGTGCTTGAAGCGATGGGTTCGGTTTTTACCAACAAATATGCCGAGGGCTACCCTAAGAAGCGTTATTACGGGGGCTGTGAGTTTGCCGACGTTGCGGAACAACTCGCCATTGACCGCGCCAAACAGCTTTTCGGGGCCGACCACGCCAACGTCCAACCGCACAGCGGCGCACAGGCCAATATGTCAGTCTATCTCGCCGCTATCAACTACGGCGACACTATTTTAGGCTTAAACCTGTCACACGGCGGACACTTGACGCACGGCCACCCGCTCAACTTTTCCGGCCTCAGCTACAAAGTTGTGGAATACGGCGTCAACCGCGAGACCGAGCGGCTTGATTACGACGAGATGCAACGCCTGGCCGAAGAACACCGCCCCGCCATGATTGTCTGCGGCGCGTCGGCCTATCCGCGCATCATTGATTTCCAACGCATCGGTGAAATTGCCCGCAGCGTAGGCGCAAAGGTCATGGCAGACATCGCGCACATCGCCGGCCTGGTCGCCACGGGGCTGCATCCTTCGCCCGTGCCGCACGCCGATTTCGTCACCACCACCACGCATAAAACCCTGCGCGGCCCGCGTGGCGGCTTGATTTTGTGTAAAGAAGAATACGCGGCGGCGGTTAACCGGAGCGTCTTTCCCGGCGTGCAAGGCGGGCCGCTAGTTCACATCATCGCCGCCAAAGCCGTCGCTTTTGGCGAAGCTCTGCGCGAAGAGTTCAAAACCTATCAGCAACAGGTTTTAGCCAACGCCAAAGCTCTTGCCAAAGAGTTGCAAGACAATGGCTTACGCATCATCTCCGGCGGCACGGATAACCACCTGATGCTGGTTGACGTTTATCTTGAAGGTAAGGGCATCACCGGCAAGGCGGCAGAAAAAGCCCTTGATGCCGCGCATATAACGGTCAACAAAAACACCATTCCCTTTGACCAGAACAAGCCCTTTGTCACCTCCGGCATCCGCCTCGGCACGCCCGCGCTGACCACTCGCGGCATGAACGAGGATGATATGCGCACCATCGGCAAACTCATCGTCGCCGTTGTGCGCGAACCGGAATCCGAAGAAGTCCGCGCCACAGTGCGCCGCCAGGTGGCAGAATTAACCGCACGTTTTCCACTCTACGGAAAGCGGTTCGGCGTACAGCCCGAAGTTGAAGCGATGGCGGCTATGTAATCTTGCCTGGCTCGCCGCCCATGAGACTTTGCGGTTACGCAACCAAGCCACGCCGCAGTCGTTGGCGGCGGCTTCGCAACAAGAGGCGCAACTAGCGTCTTGCCAGGCATCAAACGCCGCCTGGAAGAAATTATCAACCATTTGCCGGCCCGCCAATAGCTGTTAGCCGTCATATCATTTCGTCTGCCGATTTGTCCTATTCCTAAGTCTTTTCGCTGCTTGTCAGGGCCGCTGTTTCTCTGCTATTTTGGTAATCTTAGAATAAGTCAGCGAACTTTTAAGGAATTGAACATGACGGAAAAAGCAACTGAAACCGCCCCTGCCGCCAACGCCGGATTGCGTGGCGTAGTGGCCGCGTCTTCCTCTATCGGTGACGTGAACGGCGAAAAAGGCATACTCATTTATCAAGGCTATGACATCCACGATTTAGCCGCCCACTCGACCTTTGAAGAGGTGATTTTTTTACTTTGGCACGGGCGTTTGCCAAAACAAGACGAATTGGACGCGCTCGGCCAGGCTCTCGGTAAATACTATGAACTGCCGGCGGGAATCGTCGCCATGATGCGCCAGTTCCCACACGACGCCGACCCGATGGATGTGCTGCGGACAACCATCTCCGCGCTCAGTTTTTACGATAAATCGTCGCGCGATTTGTCCCGCGAAAACAGCCTCCGCGTGGCAACTTGCCTGACCGCGCAGATTGCCACCATCGTCACGGCTTGGGACAGAATCCGCAACGGCAAAGATTTAGTCACAGCCGACCCTTCTAAAAACCTGGCGACCAATTTTCTCTATATGCTGCGCGGCGAACTGCCCACCGAACGAGAGGCGCGCATTTTCGACATCTGCTTAATCCTCCACGCCGACCACGAATTGAACGCTTCGACCTTTACGGGCCGCGTTGTCGCCGGCACATTGGCTGACATCTACGGCGCGGTGACGGCGGCTTGCGCGGCTCTGTCCGGCCCGCTGCACGGCGGCGCGAATACGGCGGCGATGAAAATACTACTGAGCATCGGCAGCCCCGACAAAACGGAAGCCTTCGTCATGGACGCGCTGGCGAATAAGCGGAAAATGATGGGTTTCGGCCACGCTGTTTACAAAGTTGAAGACCCGCGCGCCACGCACCTGCGCCGTTTCTCCAAAGAAATGGGCGAGGCCAATGGCAACACGCAGTGGTATGAAATGACCGCGAAAATCGAAGAGATTATGCAGCGCGAAAAAGGTATGTACCCCAACGTGGACGCTTACTCCGCTTCGACTTACTACGTCATGGGCATCCCGCTTGACCTCTTCACACCGATTTTCGCCGTCAGCCGTATCTCCGGTTGGACGGGCCACGTTCTCGAACAATACTCGGATAACAAACTCATTCGCCCCCGCGCCGAATACATTGGCCCGCGCGATTTGAAATACACACCGATTGCCGCACGGTAGAGCGTGAGATGAGTGAGGTTTACCAGAAGCGGCGGGGGCAAGCCACCCTTCCCGACCTGCCAGGTTGGTTTAGTCAATTGGTTTATTGAAAGTGGCCTCTAAAAGTAGGCTTAAACTTTCGCAACCTGGCAGGTTAGGAAGGGTGGCTTGCCCCCGCTGCCCAGATGCAATTTCTACCAGAAAACCATATAACTACGCGGCAAGTGACATTTTGCGCCATTTGTTATAATCTTAATTCGGGATGAGAAACGCTTTGCACAACCCACGCGCAACCAATAACGCCACGCTCGTTTTGACGATGCTGTCGGCGTGTTTGGTGCTGCTTTGCGGTGGCGCGGGACAGGTTTCGGCGCAGCAGCCCAAAGCGGCGGCGCGGCGCGATGTGGCGCGCACTGATGTGCGCCCGTTGCGCGGGTTTTTCGCCAAACTCAAGCAGCGCGTGGCGCGTGGCGAACTCGACCCGCAACAGAATTTCGCCATTACGGTCAAAACGCAACGCGCCAAAGGCGGCCATTTCGCCGACTTTATGTTCACGGCGCAGCGTGGCGACGCTAAATCCATCGCGGCGGCGCGTGAGTTTCTCGCCGTTTTGCAGCAGTGCCAATTGCTCGACGCGCTGGCTGAAGACGCTTCCAAATTGATTTTGCAATTGGAAGCCGGCGATAAAGATGTCATCATCCGCGCCGCTTTCACCGTCAGTAACGAAGGCCGCGCCCAAGCCCTCGCCGCCGATTACGGCAAACTTTTTCAGACCTTAGCCGCCGCCCGCAAAAGCGCAGCAGAGGCCATATTTTACGAAAACACTAAGTCTCTTGCCTCAGCGCAAGAGCTAACTATCGTTTCCCGCCTTCCGCGTGCTGCGCTAAACTCAATGCTTAGAGGGCAAACGCCCGTCCCCTTTCGCGGCTAATAAATAAGCAACAGAACGTACTCTAACGTTGGAAGCGCGCGCATCTTGCGTGCCGCGAACGCCTTTAGGCGTGAGCGAGCCAACACCAGAAGTTTCGCTGGAAGTAAAGGATAGTACGGCCAGCACGCAAGGATGCGTGCGCTCCCCGCGCAACGTATAAAGGATTCACTGACATGATTGATAAATTTCTGACCAAAATTTTTGGCAGCAGCAACGACCGCTTTCTCAAGACTATTCAGCCCATCATCTCGCGCATCAACGAGTTAGAGCCGAACATGAAACGGCTTGCGGATGATGAATTGCGCGCCAAAACCGTAGAGTTTAAGGAGCGTTTGAGCCGCCACAAACTCGACGAAATCACCAATAAGGCCGAACGCAAACAGCGCACCCAAGAAGCTTTGGACGAATTGCTGCCCGAAGCCTTTGCCGCCTGCCGCGAGGCCAGCGTGCGCGCGACGGGAATGCGCCATTTTGACGTGCAACTCATCGGCGGCCTCGTTTTACATCAGGGCAAAATCGCCGAGATGCGCACCGGCGAAGGCAAAACGCTCGTTTCCACCCTGCCCGCGTACCTTAACGCACTGAGCGGGCGCGGCGTTCACGTCGTTACGGTCAACGATTATCTGGCCTCCCGCGACGCCGAGTGGATGGGGCAAATCCATAAATTCATGGGGCTTACCGTCGGTTGTATTCAGAACGACATGGACGATTTCGAGCGTCAGCAGCAATATGACGCCGACATCACCTACGGCACCAACAACGAATTCGGCTTCGATTATCTGCGCGACAACATGAAGTTTGACCTGGCGACCTGTGTGCAAAGGCGCGGCCATTACTTTGGCGTGGTTGACGAAGTTGACTCGATTCTCGTGGACGAAGCCCGCACGCCGCTCATCATCTCCGGCGCGTCCGATGAAGCCACCGATAAGTATTACAAAGCCAACGAGATAATCCCGCTCTTCAAAAAAGGCCACAAGGACGAGGAAACCAAAGTCACGACGGGCGATTATTTGCTTGACGAAAAGAACCATTCCGCTGTGCTGACCGAAGAAGGCGTGGAAAAGGCCGAACGCTTGTTGGCGGTTGGCAACCTTTACGCGCCGGAAAACGTGGAGATGCTGCACTGCGTCGAACAAGCCCTTAAAGCCCACACGCTCTATAAATTAGACCATCAATACGTCGTGCAGAACGGCGAAGTCCTCATCGTTGACGATTCCACCGGACGCCTGATGAAAGGCCGCCGTTGGTCTGACGGTCTGCACCAAGCGGTTGAAGCCAAAGAGCGCGTGAAAATCGAACGCGAGAATCAGACATTGGCAACCGTCACGCTGCAAAACTATTTCCGTATGTACGAGAAGTTGAGCGGCATGACCGGCACGGCCAAGACCGAAGAGGCTGAATTTAACGCCACTTACAAGCTGGACGTGGCGATGGTTCCAACCAATCGGGCCATGATTCGCCACGATAATTCGGACGTGATTTACCGCACGCTGCCGGAAAAATGGGAAGCTGTCGTCGAGGAAATTAAAGAATGTCACGATAAAGGCCAGCCGGTTCTGGTTGGCACAGTGGCGGTGGAAAACTCCGAACTGATTTCGCGTTATTTGGAAAAAGCCGGCATCCCGCACAACGTCCTTAACGCTAAATATCACGAACGCGAGGCGGAAATTGTCGCGCAAGCGGGCCGCAAAGGGGCCGTCACCGTTTCGACCAACATGGCCGGACGCGGCACGGACATCCTCTTGGGCGGCAACCCCGATTTCATGGCCCGCGAGTTTATGAAAGCCGACGAAATTGACCCCGACGCCGAAGATGTTGCGGAAGAACTCTGGCAGCAGTATTACCGGCGCGCCAAGGGCATTGTGGAAGCCGAACACGAGGAGGTCGTGAAAATCGGCGGCCTGCACATCCTCGGCACTGAGCGTCACGAATCGCGCCGCATTGACAATCAGTTACGCGGACGCGCCGGACGCCAGGGCGACCCCGGCACGTCGCGCTTTTTCCTCTCGTTGGAAGACGATTTGATGCGCATCTTTGCCGGCGACAAGGTGCGCGCGTTGATGGAACGCCTCGGCATGGAACACGGCGTCGCCATCGAATCCAAGATGGTCAGCAAGCGCATCGAAGCCGCGCAAAAGTCCGTCGAAGGGCGCAACTTTGAGATTCGCAAACACACATTGGAATACGACGACGTGATGAATAAGCAGCGCGAAACCATCTACGGGCTGCGCCGCCAACTCTTGGAACAACCCGACCAACGCGAATTCTTGCTTGGCGAAATGGGCGTCGCGCACGATTTGCTGGAGGATTTCACCAAGCAATATCTGCCCGCCGCCTTGCCCAACGATTGGGATGTTGACGAATACTGTATCCAACTCAAAGACGTTTTCGCCTTCGACGCCGACGCCGAAGGCATTGAGTTTGAATTACTTGGCGCGCACGCCGCGCAGGAAGCCAT
>JAYVJN010000017.1:0-5165 GCA_043769325.1 Acidobacteriota bacterium | reverse complement strand
AAACCAGTGGACAAGTGACAGTTGACAAGGGATAGTGGCGTGTTTCCCGCCGGGCCGGTTGCCATCGGCAAGCGCGGCGGGCCGACGCATCCGGTTTGGAGGCGTAAATCGTGAATCGTGAACCGTGCATAGAAGCCGGAAGTTGCGCCGTTTCAACGCTCTTTTTTCGGAAACGGAGAATTTCCCCTCACGCTTTACGCTTACTGTAACCAGCCAGTTTAGTGGCAAGCCGACAGAGCGATAGTACCATTTTTCTCAGGCGAAAGGTCGTTCTGCGACACGGAAAACAGCGAAAACTCCAGCGCAAGATTAAGCTATCGTCTATCTCGTCTATCACTTTGCGTAAGCTTCCGCTAAAATCGGCACTGTGACTGCGCTGCCCCCAACCATTGCCAGATTAGTCCGCGATTTGCCGGACGCGGAAGGGGCGCGTCTGTTTTGGACGCGGTTGGAGCAAGAGCAACTGCGGGCGGCGCGTAAATTGTTGCGCGGCGAAGCGGCGGGATTACTGGCAGACGCGCTGGCGTTGGCGGCCTGGAGCCCTCTGCTGGCGACGACGCTGGCGCAACAGCCGCACTATTTTACCTGGTTAGACCGTCAACGCGCACTCAGCCGCGTCAAAACCAGTGAGGAATTGGGCGAAGCCTTGGGGCGTTTTGCCATGACCAATTCGCAACTGGAACCACAGGTTTTACTGGCGCGTTTTCGCCGCCGCGAACTCTTACGCATCTATTTGCGCGATTTACGCCGCACCGCTTCACTGGTTGAAACCACCGAAGAACTATCCAATCTGGCCGACGCGATTCTCGGCTACGCGCTCAATCTGGCGCGTAACGACCTGGACAACAAACACGGCCCGCCACTGCAAGTGGACGAACGCGGACGCGCCGGCCTCGCTGTTTTTTGTGTCGTGGCGTTGGGTAAACTCGGCTCACACGAGCTTAACTACGCTTCAGACATAGATTTACTGTTTCTTTACAGCGATGGCGGCAGCACTTCCGGCGCGGGCGCGCGCGGCGCGACAAGCAACCGCGAATACTTCTGTAAACTCGCCGAAGCCGTCGCGCAATTGACGGGCAAACCGACGGGCGAAGGCGCGGCCTATCGCGTGGACTTGCGCTTGCGCCCCTACGGACGCGACGGCGCGTTGGCTTCGTCGCTGGCGGAAGCCGTGCGGTATTACCGGGAAAAAGCGCAAGCCTGGGAACTGCAAGCGTTGATTCGCGCCCGCGCCGCCGCCGGAGAATCCTCGTTGTACGCCGATTTTGCCGCGCAGTTGCGCCCCTTCGTCTATCAAAGCGACAAATCCGTCAGCCATGCGCTGGCCGATGTGAAACTCGCCAAGCAGAAAATTGACCGCCAGCATCCGCCCAAGAATGGTTACAACGTCAAATTGGGGAAAGGCGGCGTGCGCGAAATTGAGTTTATCGCCCAAGCCTTGCAACTCGCGCACGGCGGGCGCGACGAATGGCTACGCGCGCCGCACACGCTCATCAGCCTGGGCCGTCTCGCTGACCGGCAACTCATCACGGAACGCGAACTAACTGATTTATCAGATGGTTACAATTTCTTACGCGCCCTCGAACATCGCTTGCAAATGGAACACGGGCTGCAAACCCATCTCGTGCCGGACGAAGCGGCGCGGCGCGAACTGGTGGCGCGGCGCATGGATTTCGCTTCGCTGGCTGAATTTGACGCGACCTTAGCCACGCAAACGGAAAACGTCAGCCGCGCCTTCGCCCGTATCTTTGGCGCGGAAAGTCCGGCAAGTATTAGTCAACCGCCGGTTGCGCCGGAGGAAACGCCCGACCAATTAAAGCATATCGAACACCCCGACCCCGAAACCGCGCATTTGAACGCGGCGGCAACGGTTTTGGCGGCGCGTTTGGGCGTGGGCGAGACGGAAGCGGCGGCGCAAATCGCTCTCGCGGCGGCGGGTTCGCTCAATCCGCGCCGCGCTTTGTCGTTGACGGCGCGGATAACGGCGTCGCTGGATAAATGGCCCGATGCCGTGCCGCTCAATCGTGAAAGGCTGGCGGCGTTGGTCAAACTCTGCGGCGCGTCAGAGTTTTTCGGCGCGATGCTGGCAAGCAACCCTGCGCTCATCAATGCTTTACCGTTACCCAGCGAAACGACAGCGGCCCCCGATTATCACGCCTTGCTCCACGAAGCCGTTGCCGCCGCACCAGATTTGGGCGCAGCTTTGGCGGGTTTGCGCCGCGCCTGGTCGCCCTTGTTTCTCGCCCTCGGCGCACGCGACGCGGCAAGCCGCATCACTCGTCAGGAAGCCACACGCCGCCAAACCGCCCTCGCCGAAGCATCCATCAATGCGGCCCTGCTCATCGCCCAAGAGGAACTCGCCCGTCGTTTTCCTCCCCCACTCCCCCACTCCCCCATTCCCCCACTCGCCGTCCTCGGCCTCGGACGCCTGGGCAGCGGCGGCATGGATTACGGTTCAGACTTAGATTTGGTCTTGGTTTACGACGACGAAGCGCCCGCGCCCATCCCCGCGCTCACCCACGCGGAAGGCTACCAACGCTTGGCGGAGCTTTTTGTGATGGCCCTTTCCAGCATGACCCGCGACGGTTTTTTGTACCGCGTGGATTTGCGTCTGCGCCCCGACGGACGCAACGGCCCGACCGTTTCTTCGGCGAGTTCGTTTCTCTCATATTTGCAAAACCGCGCCGCCGTTTGGGAATGGCTGGCGTATGTTAAATTGCGGGCGGTGGATTGTGGATTGCGCCGGGATTGGGCGCGCGAATTGGAGAAAAAGGCGCGGCGGGTGATTCATCAAGCCGCGCAAAGCGTTCCGCCTGAACAACTGCGCGACGAGACGCGGCGCGTGCGCCAACGCCTGGAAGCTGAAAAGACCAAACGCCTAACGCCGCGCGAGGTTGACATCAAACACGGCGCAGGCGGTTTGCTGGACGTTTACTTTGCCGTGCGCTACTTACAACTCCGTGACAACGCGCCGGATACGGACGCGGAACGCTCGACTGCCGCCACGCTCAGACGCTTGCGCGACGCTGGTTCGATAGACGCCGCAACCTATACGCAAATGTGTGAAGGCTATGATTTTTTGCGCGCCCTTGACCACCGCCTCCGTCTGGTTTTGGGTCGCGGCACACGCTTACCCGCCGCCGGACACGCGGCCTTGCACGACATCGCTACCGGAATGGGTTACGCTTCAGCGCAGGAAGTCTTGGCCCAACTTGAAACGCACAGGAAACAACTGCGCGCCAATTACGAAACTCTTGTTATTTGAAAGAATCTTTGACATAGCGCAGCGCGACGCTTACAATTGCCCCAGCGTAATTTTTTTTACCTGGCCCCGGCATCGGTTCCAGGTGTGAGCCCCAAACCATTGACCTGAAATAAGGATGGTAAGCTATGTCCCAAGCAGCATTGTCTAACCGTTGGCGAATGTTATTGTTACTGGCCGGCCTGTTTCTGTTGCCGTATTTTACCTCGGTGACACAGGCGGGCGACGACGAATACATCGGCCAGTTTATGCCGGAACTAAAGGCCGACGCCGGAGATTTCGACCAGGTAATTTTTCGCCCTTTCCGCGACACCGCGAAGCTCAAATTTGCCCGCCCGCCGGATGATTTAAGCAACCTTACGGTGGCGCGTTTGATGCACCCGCCACAGGATAAATCCGCCATTCTCGCGGCCTTGGCAGGTGAAGAAGACGAAACGCCTACGCTCTACGCCGATGTCAACCTCGACGGCGCGTTTGGTGAAAATGAAGAGTTCAATTTTACCCGCAACGAAGACGATAACCCGTACATTCTCAGTGTTAAGCTGAGTTTGCCGCTGACCACGCCGCCCTTCAAGAGTTTTCCGCTCATCGTGCGGTATTACAAAAACGTGCGTTGGGATGGTCTGAAAGAGGGTGAAAGGATGATTCAGCAAACGACCAAAGCCTACGCGCAAGGCCAGGTGGATTTGAAGGGCCGCAAGACTTTAGTGCAGTTTGCCTACAAAGCGGGCGCGAAAAAGCTGTCTGCCACCAATGGCGTTATCGGCGTTGACACCAACAACGACGGCGCGATTGACACCGACGACATCTCGCCCGAAACTGCCGAAGCCCGCGACGAGACCATTATTTTTCGCGTGGGCGACGTTTACATCTCAGCCAAGCGCGTGGATTTGGAAAAGAACCAAATCGTTTTGCGGAGCCACGCGGCGTCCGACTACAAGCGGGTTGAGTTGCGTCTGGGGGGCGCGCTGCCTAATTTCGAGTTTACCGACTTTGCCGGCAAAAAGCGTCAGCTTGCTGAATTTCGCGGTAAATATGTGTTGCTTGATTTTTGGGGCACTTGGTGCGGCCCGTGCCGCCGCGAGATGCCTTATCTGAAAGCCGCTTACTCGCGCTTTCAAGACCGGGGCCTGGAAATTATCGGCATGAATACGGATGAGGATTCCTCAAGCGTCAAGGCGGCGCTGGAAAAAGCCGGTATGAACTGGACACAAGCCCGGCTGGACACCATTCAAAAAGTCATCCGCGATTTCCGCATCCATCGGTTCCCGACCACCATTTTGCTTGACGCGGAAGGCAAAATCATTTCGCTCAACCAAAGCGGACAACCGCGTCTGCGCGGACAAGACTTGTTGCGGGCCTTGGACGAGTTGTTACCGCCTTAAAAACCGATTTGGCACAATTAACGCTCAGGTTTGATGCGGGCACGCTTCTGCTTGAAGGCGCAGGGCGTGAAGATGAGTTGCCGCCGGCTTTCAAGTGGGACGAGCGCGTCTCGCGTTGGCGTGCGCCCGCGTGGGCTTACCGTGAGGTTTTGCGACACCTGTACGCGCACAAAATCGCGCATGAAGACCGCGCTAAAAACTATGATTCGTTCGACTTTCGCGTCAAACAACGCCACGAACCGCGCCCTTACCAGACGGACGCGATTGCCGCCTGGAAAGAGAACGGGCGGCGCGGTTGCGTGATTTTGCCGACGGGCGCGGGCAAGACTCTGGTGGCGCAGTTGGCGATTGAAATGACGGGCCGCGCCACGTTAATCATTGTGCCGACGCTGGATTTGATGAGCCAATGGTACGAAGGTCTGACGGCGGCTTTCGACGCGGAAATCGGACTCATGGGCGGCGGTTCATTTGAGCGCGGCGCGATTACCGTCACCACTTATGCCTCGGCGTTTCGACAT
>JAYVJN010000016.1:0-8828 GCA_043769325.1 Acidobacteriota bacterium | reverse complement strand
TACATCAGCGAAGAATTGCCCGTCCCCGCGGGTTTACATCAGAGCATTCTGCAAGCGACGCTGGGAACCATACAAGCCGAAGAAAGACGCGCTCCGCTTAGCGCGCGTATCGCGGAATGGATGCGCGGCTGGCTGGATCCGATTGTTTCGCCGCAACTCGCCACCGTCGCTACGATGTTGTTGTTAGCCGTCATGGTTTTGACCAGCACCATCTCACAAGACGGTTCAATTGGCGGGATGTACCAGGCCAGTTTGCAACTTGCCGAACACACTTACGAACACAGCACCGGATTAAACAAAGGCGGCATCATTGGCGAAGGGTGGAAAAGACTGGAAGGCATTCCGGCAGCCCTGACCTTGGAAAAAAAGAAAGACCAGCCGGAAGACAAGAAGTAATCTGAAATTTCAGAGTTCAGATTCTAAAAATATGTATTGCGCTTACCACACTAAAAACCCCGCCGCCGTGCAATGTCAGCGTTGCGCGCGAGCGTTGTGTTCCGCGTGCGACCACCGCATTCGCGGCTTTCCCTATTGCCAGGATTGCATCGTAGCCGGCGTGGAAGTGTTGCAGCAACAAGCGCAAACCCCGAATATGGCGATGGCGGGACGCACTTCGCCGGTTGCCGCGACCCTGCTGTCACTTATCGTGCCGGGTTTGGGGGCGGCCTATAACGGCCAGACTTCAAAAGCGTTAGTGCATTTCGCCGTCTTTGCCAGCTTTTTCCAGATGGCGACAGTGACAGACGGGCGCGTGCCATTTTTTCCTTTAGGCGTGGTCGGAACGTGGCTTTACGCGGCGGTGGACGCTTGCCGAACGGCGCAATTATTACGCGCGGGCTTGCGTCCGGGCGAAGCCGAAGACGCGATTGCGCGGCGTTTGTACGGCAACCCCTTGGCCTGGAGCCTGACGCTGTTGACCGTGGGCATAACTTTTCTCTTGCACACTTTGTTTGGCTTGCAGCTTCCGGTGCGTCAATTCTTGCCCGCCTTGTTAGTGGGTTTGGGGGCGTATATGCTTTATGATTTTATTCAACGGCGGCGCGACAAGAAAGAAACTGCGCAGGTTGACGCGCAGTTGCCGCCGTCGTTCGCCAGTTATGGTACGATAGAGGCGGCGCGTTTTGGAGCGAATGAAACTACCCGACTTGCCGCCCGCCCCACCGGGGTCTGGCCGCTTGAACCGCGCAATTAAAGTGGGGATATGCAGTTTGTAGATATAAAAAATGACATAGCCTTTCGTAAGATTTTTGGCAACGAAAAGAAAAAGGTCATACTGATTTCCTTCCTCAACGCCATCATGCAGTTAGAAGGCGACCAGCGGATTGCCGATATTGCCCTCGCCAATCCGTACCAGATGCCAATACTGCCTAATTTCAAGGCGTCCATCGTTGATGTCAAAGCAGTTGACAGAGCCGGCCAGACCTATATCGTCGAGATGCAGGTGGCAGATGTGTCGGGCCTGGACAAACGGCTGCTCTACTACACGAGCAAGGAATACAGCCAGCAAATTGCGGTGGGTGAACAATATACGGAACTTAACCCCGTAATTTTCATAGGGATTTTTGAATTTCACTTTACCCAGGGCGAATATCTTTCGCATCACGCTATTTGCAATGTCAAAACGGGCGAACGAATCATCCGGGACATGGATTTTTATTTTATTGAGCTGCCTAAATTTAAGAAGGAACTCAGTGAGTTGGATAATGTCGCGGACAAATGGATACATTTCATCAAAGAAGCGGAAAACCTGGCCATCATGCCCGACAATCTGAATGATGAAGGCTTACAGGAAGCTTATCAGTTTGCCAATAAAAATACCTGGACAAAAGCAGAATTAGACGCTTACGATTACGCCGGAATGCGCGAGCAAGATATGCGTGGCAGGTTGGAAAAAGGAATGCAAAAAGCCCTTCAACAGGGCAAAGAGCAGGGTAAGCAAGAAGGTCTTGAGCAAGGCATCGAACAAGGCATCGAACAAGGCAAAAGACTTAGAGCGATTGAGATCGCTCAAGAGATGCAAGCGGAAGGCATACCGCTCGCTACAATTGCTAAATTAACCGGATTAACCAAAGAAGAAATAGAAAAGAATTAAGGAAAAAAACAGGAGTCACAAATAATGTCCATATTTCTCAAATCAGCCGGTTGGCTGGGCAGCATAATCACCTTGGTTTTAGTGCTAATTGCTTTTGTGCGCCAACTCATACAGTTCGTTAGCTTCCTCATGTTCGCCTTAAAAGCGGGCATTGTGTTGGCTTTTATTGGCCTTATAGCACTGATACTTCTCGTCATCTGGCGCGATTACAACAAGAAGAAGCGAGCGGCGGATTAACCCGCCCTTATAAACAATTCTATCTTCAACGCGCCCGCCCCAGCGCGCTTCGATGCGCCAGGACGGGCGCGTAGCGCATTTAACAGAGACTTAAAGCATTTTCTTAGGCAGCTTGCTAATGAGCGTGCTATGTTATGTTTACCTTAATTGACAGGGGTTTGAATGGTCTGGCGGCAAGGTTTAGTGATTGCGCCAATGCGCCTGGCTGTGCTAGGTTTATTCTATCCTCAAGGTTTCCGGTTATACAAAATGGCTTTTGCCTGAGTTTTGTCGCGCCTTGAGAAAGCAGAGTTTTTAATCCTGAAAATTCAATAGTTTTATTTTAGGTCGCACAAATCGCCCTCGACCGGCGGCTGTGTCTTTTCCGCGAGATGTATCCCCGCTTGTTTACATTTCGCCAGAAGGAGCAAGCTGAATGGCTAGAGAAGGCAAGTATTTTTCATTTGTCATCACCAATACGGACGCTTCGCGCTCGCGCTTACGCCGTTTCACTTTTCACCGTAATTGGATTTTTGCATTGGCTGGTTTTGCCGTGTGCTTACTAAGCGTGGTTTCGTTCGGCTTTTACGGCATGACGCAACGTGCTTTGCAGCAACAAACTGCTGTCAAAAATGAACAGTTGCAAAAAGAGCAAGAGCAAAAAGAAAAGCAGTTCAATGAGCTAAACAGTCGAATCAAAGCGGTTGAAGAGCAATCGCACCGCATCGCTACGATGGCGGCGACAGCCAACGCTAATAGCCAAGCTGCGCCACAGCCGACCAATTCCGATGCTAACCATAACCACGCCGGCATGAACGGCGCGGGCGGCCCTGGCTGGCCTTTGGATTGGGATAAACCGGCTGCCAACAGCGACGATGAGGTTACGCCGGAAGAACTCGCGCAGAAAGTGGCTTTACTGGAAAAGAAACTGCGTGATTACGAAACTATCATCACGCAACACGCGATACGGCCTTCGATTTGGCCGGCGACAGGCCGTTTAACGGATTTCTTTGGTGGCCGTCGCAACCCGTTTGGCGGCGGCGGTGAATTTCATCCGGGTCAGGACATTGCCAACGCCACCGGCACGCCGATTATTGCCACCGCGAATGGCAAAGTCATTTACGCCAACTGGCAAAGCGGTTATGGCCGCCTGGTCGAAATTGATCACGGTAACGGCATCACCACACGCTACGGGCATATGTCCAAACTCGAAGTCACTGAGGGCCAGGAAATCACACGCGGGCAAATAATCGGTTTGCTTGGTTCAACGGGCCGTTCAACCGGGCCACACGTCCATTATGAAGTGCGCATCAATAATGAGCCGGTCAATCCGTTGGACTATCTGCCGCGTGAGGCTTGGGTCGAAGAAGAATTGAAAAAATAAGACTGATGAATGTGGAGGGCGGAGACTTGTCACCGCTTTAGTAGCTTTTACCGACCACATTGGATGATATGCAATAGAGACCGGACAGGCATACCCTGTCCGGCTTTTTTGTGTTTGTGGTTAGGCTATTTTCGTTTCGGCCTTTTGGCTGCTAACATAGCGTTTTGGCCTTAACTTTTTGCTAAAGGATGATTTCTGGTTTATGAAAAGAGTTTTGTTTGGCGCGGCGGCTTACTTTTTAGCTGCGCTCATGTTAGTTGGCAGTGTGCCGGCCCGCGTTTTGGCTGATGAGGGTATGTTTTTGCCTGACGCGATTGCCACGTTGCCTTTGGAACAACTGAAGAAGCGCGGCATGAAGGTCAAACCGACTGACCTCTATAACCCAAACGGCACGAGTCTGAAAGACGCTATTGTCATTGTCGGCGGCGGCACGGGTGAATTCGTCTCGGCAGAAGGCTTGTTGTTGACCAACCATCACGTCGCTTTCGACGCGCTGGTGTCCGCCTCCGATGAGAAGAACAATTACGGCGAAACCGGCTACACGGCCCGCAGCCGCGCTGAGGAGTTACCGGCTAAGGGCTATACTGTCAGCATCACGCAGGAACTCAAAGACGTGACAGCCGACATACTGAACGGCTTAAACGACGACACGCCCACTGCTGAACGCGCCAAAACTATTGCCGACCGCATCGCCGCGCTGGAAAAAGAAGGCACCAAGCCCGCCGATGGCATTCGCGTCCGTGTTGTGCCGATGAACGAGGGCTTGTCATATTACAAATTTACCTATTTCGTTCTGCGCGATGTGCGTGTGGCTTACGCGCCACCCCAGAATATCGGTTTCTACGGCGGTGATGACGACAATTTTGAGTGGCCGCGTCACTGCGGCGACTTTACCTTTATGCGCGCCTACGTCGGGCCGGACGGAAAGCCCGCCGATTATTCTAAAAATAACAAGCCTTACAAGCCGGCCAAGTCTCTCGCTATCTCAATGGCCGGCGTCAAAGAGTCGGACTTCACGATGATTATGGGCTATCCGGGCGCGACCACGCGCTACCGCGAGAGCTATTCCGTCGCCTATAACCAAGACCAGCGTTTGCCGTTTCTAGTGGATATGTTCACCAATTGGATTGAAGCTCTGCAAGACGCCGGCAAATACGACGCCGCGTTGCGCGTCAAGCTGCAATCTGACATCTTCGGTCTCGCCAACACGCAGAAAGCCTGGTCGGGCGGCGTTATTGCCATGCGCCGCGCCAATATCGTGCAACGCAAACGTGACGAGGAAGCCGCATTTACCGCCTGGGCCAAAGCCGACCCGACTCGCCAGGCCAAATACGGCGACCTTTTGCGCAACTTTGCCGAAGCTTACGCCGAACTGAATCAAACCGGCATCCGTGATTTGCTGGTGCAACAGATGGGCAACGCTAGTCCGTCTATCGGTCTGGCGGTAGCCGCCCGACGCATCGCTGAACTACGGCGAAACAGCGCGTCCGCTGCCGACGGGCAAGCCCAACGCGCCCGCGGACAGGCCGCTAACGTCTTGGAAGACCGCGTGCTATCGGTTGAAATTGAGCGCGTCAAATGGCTTTTGCGTCGTGCTGGTGAACTGCCCGCCGGTCAACGCCTCGAACCCCTCGAAGCGCGTTTTGCCGGTCTTGATTCCGCCGCCCGTCTCCGCGCCGAAGACGAACTGGCCCGCGCCGTCGCCGAAAACAAGGACTTCGCCACGCCCGAAGCCTACGGCAAACTGCTCACACTGACGCCGGCGCAACTGGACGAACTGCGCAATCCCGTGCTTGATTTGGCGGGCAAACTAACCGCCGAATTAGACGCCGCCGGCAGCCGCACCCAACGCTTTAACGGCACGGTTTTGCCCTTGCGCCGACGTTATCTGGCCGGCCTTTCCGAGCAAAAAGGCAAACTATACCCCGACGCTAACCGCACTCTGCGCTTTAGCTACGGCGATGTGCGCGGCTATATCCCGCGTGAAGGCATGAGTTATTCCGCCTTTACCACGCTGGCCGGCGTCATCGAAAAAGACACGGGCCGCGCGCCTTTCAACGCCCCCGAAGGCTTGAAGCAAATGTATGCCAAACGCGATTTTGGCCCGTATAATGTCAACAATAATGTGCCGGTCAACTTTATGACCAACAACGATATTATCGGCGGCAATTCCGGCAGCCCCGTCCTCAACGGCAAGGGCGAACAAGTCGGCATCGCCTTTGACGGCAACTACGAAGGACTCGGCAACGATTTCTTCATCAATGAACCCACTAACCGCACCATCGTCGTGGACATTCGCTACGTTCTTTTCGTCACCGACAAACTCGGCGGCGCGGGCTATCTGTTCAAAGAATTAGATCTCAAGAACAAGCCCAAAGGGTTGTAACGAACATGGTTCGCTCCTAAGTTTAATTTAGCGGCGCACCGTTTCCCTGTGAAAGGGCGCGCCGCTAACGGAGGCACAAATGAAATATCTGCTAACCATACTCTTTGTTTGCTTTGTGGCGACGGCTTTAGCCGCTCAAACGCCGCAAGCGCGCGAGGCCCAGGACCTTAACCAAAAAATTGCGGCTCTCTTTGAACAAGGCAATGTTGACGATGCCATCCCTCTAGCGGAAAGATTGGTGACAATGATGCGGGCTGAATCCGCCTTTTCAGCCGCTTACGCCAGTGCGCTTACCAATTTGACCGTTTTGCGGGCGGAAAAATCGCGCCGGACAAAAGCTGACGCGCCGTCTTTTAATAATATTCCCTGGTCGGCTGACTTGGAAGAGCAAAGATTTAGAGTACAACCTCACAGTGAGCAGTACGCAAAGTTGTTGGAACGCAACAGCAAATATGCTGCGGAGACCGAAAAGATGCTCCGCGAAGTGCTGGCTGTTTATGAAAGAATTGAGGCCAGCCAGTCTCTGGAAGCGGCAACCGCCAAAAATGATTTGGCCTGGTTGTTGTATAACAACATCGCCGCCGTGTCCGTTGCTTACAGTCGCGCGCGCATAGACGAAGCGGAAAAATTTTACGCGGAAGCTCTCGCCATCCGCGAAAATTTGTTGGGCGCGAATCACAATTTGACGCTTCGGGTGAAACTTGATTTCGCCGATTTCTATCTGCGCTGGGTAAATTTCGAGAAAGCCCTGCCCCTGTTTGAAGGCTATCTCAAAGGCGTCGAAAAGACTTTTGGCGATAACAACAAGCTTCTGTTACGCGCCTTGCGGCCTATGCGGAGAGTTGCTCTGACCACCGAAAACACGACCCAAGCCGAAGACTTGCGCCAAAGAATTGTTAAAATTACCGGACAGGAAGAAAAAAATCTCTTTGGTTTTGAACTCTCGCTGCGAAGCAAAAACAGTCTGCAACCAAGAGTTGTCCGAAATTCCCGCGAAAGGCCGATTCGTGTGTTAGTAAAGGTTTTAGTGAATGAAGATGGCAAAGTTCTGGAAGCCGTCGCCGTGACTTCTGACCAATCCGCCAAGCAAAGTGCCGAGGAAGGCGTCTTGGCCTGGAGTTTTCGCCCGTTTATCTATCAGGGCGCAGCCAGAAAGATGCGCGGCGGCGTCTATTTCACAATTTAGCTTGACCGCACCAACTTAAATGTGGGCCGGACTTCGCCCACCATGTCGCCGCGGTGGTTGCGAATGGCGAGGCGCGCGTAAGGGGCGAGCAAGGCCAAGGCTGATTCGTCCAAAATACCCAACTGCCGCATGGCTTCGATAACCACGACGGGCCGGGCGCGACGGTCTTCGCCATCCTCAATTTTGACGGCTAACCCCAACCCTTGAGGCCATTTGTCGCAAGGCAGAACGCCTACCGTATAGACGCCCTCGGCCCCGATTTTCGAGACCAGACGGCCCGGCGAAGCTTGCATGATTTTTGTGTCAAGACGCTCGGCCCGTCCACCAACGGCTTCGGGAAAGTTCATCATCGCCGCCGCAATGCGTTGAGACGCCTGGCGCGTCGCTTCATCCCAAGTCAACGGTGGCGCAACCAACCGCGCAAACATCAAGGCCATCACACGCAAAGATAAGCCGAAAACGGGCGCGCCACAGCCATCAGTCGCCAGTACGATTTCACTTGTTGGCACTCCGGCAAAACGCGCCACTGACGCTAAAACCTGTTGTTGTATTAGATTATCCGGCTGGTCGTAGGTTGCCGCCGGCGCATTGAGATGCAACGCCAGGGCGAGAAACCCGGCGTGTTTGCCAGAGCAATTGTTGTGCAGCACATTAGGTTGCCGTCCGCTGGAACGCAAAGCCCGGGTTACTTCTACATTGAAAGGCTCGTGCGTGCCGCACTTGAGTGCGTTGCTGTCAAGCCCGATTTTCCGCAGCATTCCCGCAACCGTGCCGGTGTGCAAAGGTTCGCCGTTGTGTGAGGCGCAAGCCAACGCGATTTCCTGTTCGTTAAAGCCAAACTTGTCTGCCGCGCCCGAAACAACCAAAGGTATGGCCTGGAAGGGTTTAGCCGCCGAACGCAGATAAGCCATCACGTCCGTATGGCCCAACGCGGCCACAACGCGCCCGTCACCCGTCACCGCCACAATATGCCCGCGATGGCGCGATTCCACCATTGGCCCGCGCCAAACCTCCACCAAGACAGGAGGGATTTCCGTAAAATTTTCACTCATCTCTGCAAATTATTAACCACAAAAAAATCTGCGTTTTTCCGCGTAAAGCTGCGGCTAAAACTAATCCTTGCCTAAGTGGTCAGTCAAGTAGATTCTGATGAGTTGGCAACTCCTCAAGCACAAGATATAACCGCTTTAACTTGATGCGCGCATCTGCTGTGGTGAACTGCCAATTTACTTTTGACATTTCGTACTTTTCCGGCCGCGTTTTCCCTTAACTTAATGCCAGTAGGCGGGAGCAGAAAGCAGAAAACCTGCCGTCTGCTGACCGCCCCTGCCTACTGCTTTCCGGTGGTTATCGCTTCATCGAAAATCTCAATGGCGACATCGGCTTGTTCTTTGGTAAGAATCAGAGGCGGCGACCAGCGTATGGTATTTGCGCCGCAACCCAAGATAATCATGCCGGACTCGAAGCAGTTGCGTTCGACGCGGTCTCGGAGTTCACCATCGGGTTGGTTCCCTTCGCGGCCTGTAACGAATTCGACGCCAATCATCAGGCCGTGTCCGCGCAC
>JAYVJN010000015.1:0-14624 GCA_043769325.1 Acidobacteriota bacterium | reverse complement strand
GTGCGCGTTTCTGCCTTATCGGGCGGCGCATCACAGGCAGAAACGCGCACGGAAGTCTCGCGTGTTGAGACCAAACGGCGCGGCATTTTCCGTAGGAGTTAATTATTTAATGAACTTATTGGCAGGGAAAAAGGGCGTCATTTTCGGCGTCGCCAACAGACGCTCCATCGCCTGGGCCTCGGCGCAGGTGCTGCACGCGGCGGGCGCAGAACTCGCTTTTACATATCAAGGCGAACGGCTCAAAGAAAACGTGGAAAAACTGGTCGCAGAGGAGATGCCCGGCGCGCTTTTGTTCCCCTGTGACGTGCAAAATCAGAGTGAGGTTGACGCCGCTTTTGCGACGCTGCAAAACAATTGGGGCCGGCTTGATTTTCTCATTCACAGCATCGCCTTTGCGCCACGCGAAGCCCTGGAAGGCCGCTTCTTGGACACCTCGCGGGAAGCCTTTGGCACTGCTCTGGACATCAGCGCGTTTTCGCTGGGGCAACTCGCCAAAGCCGCTGTGCCGTTAATGAGCGAAGGCGGCAGCATCGTCTGTATGAGTTATTACGGCGCGGAAAAGGTGGTCGCCAGTTACAATGTGATGGGCGTCGCCAAAGCTGCGCTTGAAGCCTCTACGCGCTATCTTGCGGCAGATTTGGGGCCGCAAAACATTCGCGTCAACGCCATCAGCGCGGGGCCGCTCAAAACTCTTTCGGCCAAAGCCGTGTCTGGCATCTCCGGTATTTTCAGCCACGTCGCCGAACGCGCCCCTCTGCGCCGCAACGTCGAAGCCCGCGAAGTCGGCAACACCGCGCTCTTTCTTTGCAGCGAATTATCTTCGGCAATCACCGGCGAAACCATCTACGTTGATTGCGGTTACAACATCATGGGGATTTAATGGAGAGTGGAGAATGGATAACGGAGAATAATTCTCCATTCTCCACTTTCCACTTTCCACTTTCCATTCTCCATTCTCCATTCTCCACTATTTTTTATGAGTGATAGAAATACCGGCTCTTTATCCGCGTCGCATACGACACAGGACGAGCGTTTGCTGGAAGCGCCCAGCCCCGACGCTTTTACCCACACGGACACCTGGCGGATTTTCCGCATTATGGGCGAATTTGTCGAAGGCATTGACGAACTTGCGCCGATAACGCGGGGCGTCTCAATTTTCGGTTCGGCCCGCACGCCGCCCGACAGCCCGCAATACCTCGCCGCCGTAGAGACAGGCCGCTTGTTTGCCCGCGCCGGCTTTGAAGTCATCACCGGCGGCGGCCCCGGCATTATGGAAGCCGCCAACAAAGGCGCGTTTGAAGCCGGCGGCGTCTCCATCGGTTGCAACATCGAATTGCCCTTTGAGCAGAAGCCGAACCCGTATCAGACGACCTCTATCAACTTCAAATACTTCTTCGTGCGCAAGACGATGTTCGTCAAATACAGCAACGCCTTTATCATCTTCCCCGGCGGTTTCGGCACGTTGGACGAACTATTTGAAGCCCTGACGCTGATTCAAACGAAGAAAATTATTGACTTTCCGGTGGTGCTTTTCGGGTCACAATTCTGGGGTGGGATGGTGGACTGGATAAAAGGCACAATGCTGGCTGACGGCAAAGTCTCGCCGCACGATTTGGACTTACTGCACGTCACCGATTCGCCGCAAGAGGCGGTTGACATCGTAATTCAAGCCCTCAACTCGCTCCACACAGGCAAATACGCGCCAGACGACATTCGCGGGTAAGAATGGAGAATGGATAACGGAGAATGGAGAGTGGAGAATGGAGAATATAAAGGCTCTGCCATTCTTGATTCTCCATTCTCGGCGGCTGGTTCTTTTCCCCGCTCTCCCCCATACGCGCCAAGTTAAGCCGCAAACCTTGTAGAACGTGCCTGTCTAGCCTGACTCCGTCTTGCCCTGGCTTTCGTTTACTTCCCTTTCTCACGCCGCCGGCATGACCGCGACGATTCCGTGCCGAAAATCTCCATTGGCAAGGTAAGTAATGCGAATAAAATAACCTAACCCACCAAGCATCTTGCAGAAACACGCACTACGTCAAGTGTGCCCTGTGTTCTGAATAATAACCTAACCCATCAACTATCTTGCGGAAACACGCACGCGCGTAAGTGTGCGATGTTTTACGCCCTTACTTCGTGAGGGCTTCTGCAATGTGGGTCAACTTATTTTTGACCTGTTACTAACAACGGAAAACGGACGCGCGCAAATGCCGGTTTCGGTAGAAGTTCACCACGCGCTGATGGACGGCCTCCACGTCGGACGCTATTTCGAGCGTTTCGCAGCCTACTGCGACGCGCCGGAGCAGGTTTTAGAGCTGTAAAATTACTCACGCCAATAAAGCGGGATCATATGTCGAGACCAAGAATGGTGTGGTAAGTACCCTGTAAATTAAGTTCTGCGGCATAGGCACGCTTACTATAGAACCTGTTTGCATTTAATTGCCGTGTGGCAAAATTTTGTTACTGTATTTTCAATGGGTTACAGCGAGTTGCTGGCAGACACACCAAGTTGTCTTTGGTAGATTGTTGAGCCCTTGTCACAGAAACCTATGGACCCCTGCGCTTGCTGGTAACAGTGGTTTATTATCAACAGTTTAGAGTTCGTCTTCACATAATTAAATGCAAACAGGTTCTATACTGAGCAAGGCATCAACTTAGGTTCTTGCGGAAACACGCACGGAGTAAGTGTGCCAACTTCTCGCCCTGACCACATACGGGCTTCTGCATCAAAAGCCAAACTTATAAGCTTGAGTATAACGTGCGCGTTTCCGCCTTGTCAGGCGGCGCGTCAGAGGCCGAAACGCGCACGTTAGTAAGCGTGCCACAGTACCAGGAAATTTAGTTTACGCTGTACTTACCTAATAAATCTATCGTTTAGAAGCAGTCTGACCACAGCCGCGCGAATTTGTAACACCAGCAGCGACAGATCGCCTCTAAACCAATGTTTTAGGCTACTTTAACTCTGTCAGAGTACTTACTTACGCAAACGCTCAAGAATGACTGTTGCACCATCGGCATAAATCAAATCGCGGAAAGCATAACCTTCTTTCAACATAGCTCTAAACATTGCCACTCGTTCTTCCGTCGAAGGTTTTGCCGTTCCGCTTTTTTGCCCCTTTACCTTTGGCTGCGGAATATCTCCCGTAAGTTTAATTGTCTGGTATTGATAGCGAGCAGATACAGAGGCTGGTTGTTGCTCGAAAAACAATAAATCCGCAAAGTAATGATTACCGAAATTCGGCCCGGCACCACGGTAAATAATATCTTCGCGCTCTAAAAACTTTGACCAGTTCTTTGAGTAAAAAGCATAAACCGGTTCGTACAAAATGGGGGTTGGAGTGTTGCTCTCACGATACATTACAGCGTAACTAGCGTTAATTTGGGCAAGCCTAAAACCTTGTCGCCCAAGCGCTTGGATGCTGTTTGCTGAATTACCCGTGAACCCGGATTGCTCAACGATTTTATACTCCTCTTTTTGCGGAGCGCGCGCGTCAGAGTTGTCGGCAATTGGGGTGGGGAGGGTTGATTGGCTATCAGTGGATTCAGTTTGATTTTTCTGCGGCAGTTCTTTTTTTTCAAAAATTAGATAATAGTTACGTTTAGAAAATAACCTCTCAAAGACAAAACTCACTAAAGTTCCGCTGAGGCGAAATCCTTGTCCGGCTATCCCATCCAGTTCGGCTTGTAGTGTGTTTTTGGCGTTTTTCAGCCTTTTGGCGTGGGCTGTGAGTACTTTATACTCGCGCTTTTCTATGTCGCTGTTTTTGCGCTCAAGCAGAATAAGATTTAGTTCCGTTGAAGGTAAATTTATCTGCAACGGAGCATCGCCTTCGCCTACGGTGAGCGGTTCATGCTCTAGGATGTATGGGACATTGGTAAAGTAATTAAAGCCTAACTTTGCCCAGCTATGTAAGCGAAGCTGCAAATCAGGGGCTTGTTCGGCATTAAATCCTAGGTATTGATATTTGTTTTCTGCGTCCTTTTTAACAATCGCGGTTAAGGTGATATCATCGGAAAATCCTCCTTCTTGGGTTGGTAGCGTAGAATGCGGCGCGAAACATTCGTCACAATATCCGACTTCTCCTTTAAGCCGGCCGGCGAGGGCAATACTTTGGAGTCTGTAACCTTGCTCTGCAAGTTTGTTCAGTTTATCGAAAAAGGTTTTTCCTATAGTAGGCGGAATAAACCTATATTCTGCCTTCTGTTCCGGCGGTAGTTCCGTTTTATTAGCTGGGTCTGACTCCTTGATTGGGGTGCTTTTTTGTGGCGGCGGCGCACCTTCAGGGATGCGCCCAGCTTGAGGTAAAGCATCGGAGACGAGAAATGGCAAGACAATCAACCAAATCAATTGGGCCTTAAAGGTAGTGTTTTTGCTGCTTTTCATTTAGTTCCTCCGTTTCACCTGAACTTCTGTTGTCTTTAGACTAAGAGTACAGTTGAAGGATGTCTTGGAAAACATTCTGGTTGCCTATGTTATAATAGTGTACAAGTTTTTATTATCTGTTCAAGTTTTCACGTCTAGCATATTATTTTTGATGAAGCGGCGGCGCGACCCAATGTTATTTTCAATTCAGAACAGCTTTTCTACCTAATGTGTGACTCTTTTTGAAAATGCTGGTGTTGCAAAAAAAGCGGTTAGCGAATACAAGCAGCATGAATATCGCTTTCGGGTCGTTATACAAAGCCGAAAATGAGTGGCCTGGCCTCAACACCTCCACTTTTTAGCTGATTTTGGCCTAAATCGATCTAAAACCGCCAGAAAGAGTCACACATCAGATTTTTCCTATATCTTTCAAGAAAAGACTTGTCTCGGCGATTAAGCTAACCCGTTTGTTCACTTTGCGTCTTTGCGCCTTGGCGTAGGTTGCTTGGTTTTGTGAGCGAACTTTGATGAATTTATACAGCCGTAAGGTGGACAACAAATCCGGCGCGGATATAATTGCCGCAAGGTTTGTTGGTTAGAAAAACAAAGTGTATGACGCAAATAAAACGAATTGGTATTTTAACAGGTGGCGGCGATGCGCCGGGCCTCAATCCGGCGATTAAAAGCGTAGTTTACCGGGCCGGTGATTTTGGCATCGAAGTGGTTGGTTTATATGATGGTTGGCGGAGTTTGTTGGAGCCTTTGCCCGACACCTTGACGTTAACGCGAGCCGCCGTGCGGCGTTGGGATAGGGACGGCGGAACGAACCTCGGTTCGTCGCGCACGAATCCGTTCCAGGCCCCCAATGCAGCCGGTGAGCGCGTGGATAGGTCAGACGAAGCGGTGCGCAACATCGAAAAGCTTGGCTTAGACGCGATTGTCGCGTGTGGCGGCGAAGATACTTTGGGCGCGGCGGCGCGTCTGTCGCAAAAAGGCGTGCCGGTGGTAGGCATCCCCAAAACTATTGACAAAGATTTGTGGGGCACGGATTACACGCTCGGTTTCGACACCGCGCTACGCAATGTGACCGAATATATTGAGCGTTCGCGCACGCCCGCCGGTTCGCATGGTTGGGTGCAAGTAGTTGAGGTGATGGGCCGCCACGCGGGGCATCTCGCGCTATGGTCGGGCATGGCTGGCGGCGCGGACGTGATACTCATCCCCGAACATCCGTTTCGTTACGAACGAATCTACGAAATACTGCAAAATCGTATGGGGGAACCGCATCCGCTGGCGCATCGTGACCCATTGAACCCTAAATATTCGGTGGTTGTGGTAGCCGAAGGCGCGTTTGCCGAAGCCGGTGGATTGGTGACAGTGGACGATGAACAGGATGCTTTCGGACACGCGCGTCTGGGCGGCGTCGGCGAATTATTAGCGCAAAAGATTCGCCAGGAAACGGCTTACGATGCCCGCGCTTCGATGCTCGGACACCCGCAACGCGGCGGCGCGCCATCGCCGGTTGACCGCGCCATGGGAACCATCTTTGGTGCCCGCGCGGCAGAAGCCCTGGCCGCCGGTGAGTTCGGCAAAATGGTCTCTGCGCACGGCGTCGCGCCCGCGTGCCAACTCTCGCTCATTTCCATCACCGAAGTCTTAGGCAAACTCAACATCGTTGACATCGCCCGCCACTACGACACGGAACGCTATCATTTCAAGGGACTTGGTATGTAAAAGAGAGTGGGAGAGTGGGGGAGTGGGAGAAAAGAACCGGTATTTAACGCAAAGCGTTTCTTCCATCTCCCGCTCTCTCCATCTCCCGCTCAAGCGACCTGCGAGCGTTCGCCAAAATACTGGCGACAAAGTTTGACGAAGGTTTGGCAGGTGGCAGACTGAGGTGCGCTGGCGAGGTGCGCGAGGCCGAGTCCCCACTTGATGTTCGCGCCTTCGACGCGCCAAGTGGTGAGGCGGCGTTTCGCCACTTCTTCACGCACTGAGCCGAGCGGCACAAGGCCCACACCTAAGCCCGATTCGGCCATGCCTTTGATGGCATCCAAACGGCTTAGTTCCATGGAAACAAGCGGTTGCAGGTTTGCGTCGGCGAAAAATTCGTCAATCAAACGGCGCGTGTTGCCGCCTTTCTCACCCAAGATTAGCTTTTCTTTCGCCAATTCCACCGCATTGACGCTTTTACGCGCCGCCAAAGGGTGATTCGCCGGCCCAATGGCGACGATTTCGTCTTCGTTCAGCACTTCGGCCTCAATGCCGTGCGCTTCGACGGGTAGAGACACAAACGCCACATCCAACTCGCCCTCCAGCAATTTTTCGACCAACTCTTCGCTCGTTCCCGATACCAAAGAGATTTCGGCGCGTGGATGGCGCGTGCGCAAATCTTTGAGAATTGCCGGCAAAGGATTCGCGCTAATCATGGCCGACGCGCTGCCGATACGGACGCGCCCGCGTTCCGCGCCGGCCAATTCGTGCAGTTCACTGAGCGCGGCATCGTGTTCGCGCAAAATGCGGCGGGTGCGTTCCAAGAGCATCTCGCCGGCCTGTGTCAACAACACGCGGCGCGGCGCGCGGACAAACAGGGGCGTGCCGACCTCGCCCTCTAACTGCTTGATTTGCATACTGATAGCGGCTTGCGTAACGTGCACGCGCCCCGCGCCGGCAGTAAACGTGCCGGTTTCAACGATGGCGATAAAGGCTTTTAATTGACGAATTTCCATAGCGTTTTGTAAGTTCGGCGCATAATAACTCATTACCTGTCGTTATTGCAACAATAAAATCTTTTAGTTTCCATTATGCCTAACGACTGCGTATAGTAATTTTTGGCGATGCTTGGGCAAAATTACCTGCCCGCAGCGTCGCAAGCCAGGAGAAGAAGTTTAGAGGAACGCGCAAAATGAACGCCAGAATCGCCAGATTAGTTAGACCTCGCCGCCGGTTTGAAACCGAATTGCTGCTGTTAGGAGTTGACGGCGGCGGCACCAAGACGCGGGCCGTCATTACCGATGGGCGTCAGACAGTGCTGGGCGAAGGTTTGGCCGGCCCGTCGAATCCGATGCGCGTAGGGATAAAACAGGCGGCGGATAATGTGCGCAAAGCCGTAAAAGAAGCCTGTCGCCGCGCCGGTGTGAAATTGTCGCAAATTGTGGCGGCAGAATTTGGCATCGCCGGCGTGCGGCGCGAGGATGTGCGCGAGTTGATGCGGCGCGAACTGGCAGACTTGGGCGTAGCGGAAATGGACGTTGTAACCGACGCCGACACCGCGCTGTTCGGCGCGACGGGCGGCTTGCCGGGTTTAGTGATAATCGCCGGCACGGGTTCGATTTGTTGTGGCTTAAACGCGCGCGGACAACAGGATTGCGCGGGCGGCTGGGGGCCTTTGGCGGGTGACGAAGGAAGCGGCGCGTGGATTGCGCGTTCCGCTTTGCAAGCCGTCGCGCGGGCCTCAGACGGACGCGGGCCGGACACCATTTTGAGCGCGGCGGCGTGCCGTTATTTCAGCGTCAGGACGCCGGAAGATGTGATGATGGAGATTAACCGGCCCGATATGACCAATGACCGCCTGGCCGGTTTTGCGCGTTACGTCATCGAAGCCGGACACGACGGCGACCAAGTGGCGCGGGCGATTCTGGCCGAAGCCGGGCGCGTCTTGGGCGTGGCGGCGGTGACGGTCATTCGTAAACTAAAGATGCGCCAAGAGAGTTTTCCGGTGGCTTACGTCGGCGGCGTTTTCGCGGCGGGCGAATTGGTTCTGGCAACGCTACGCGCGGAAATTGAGAAAGTCGCGCCGGAAGCTTACCTGGCCCAACCGCGCATGAATCCGGCGGTGGCAGCAGCACGCATGGCGCAAGAGCAACACTATTCGCATCAAGCCTTTGCTGTTTAGAGTTACGCCTTCAGGCGTGAGTTTATCCAACAACTTCACGCCTGAAGGCGTAACTCTAAACAGCGTCAAGCGCGGCTAAGGCGAGTTTCTTGGCGTCGAGCGAGGTTTTATAAAGCACGACATTGGGCGGCCAGGTGACGGCTTCGTCGCGGCTGCCACACAGTTCTTCGGAAGCCAGCACGAGAAAATTAGTAAAGCCGCAACGGGCAAACTCAGCCAACCTTTCTTGCAGAATTTTCGGCGTCCAAAAACCCAGACTTTCGACAAACACCTCGCGCCTCGCTTCGTCGCTTAAAGTTAAATCAGGCAGAAAGACCGCCGCGCCGACGTGCAAAAGTTGTGTGGTGGGTTGCAACGTCCAACCGTTTTTCAACTTCGCCCAATCCGCCAAAAGTTTCGCCTGCGTCTCCGGGACAAAGTCGAATCCGGCTAAATAGTGCGATTGCAGACGTTTCTGCGCGCTGTCAAGTTCATACCAGGCGCGACGTCCGTCCTTCATTTCGATTTCGGCGCGCATTCGCCAGCCTTCGCACAAGAGCAGCGCGGGCAAAAATGCCGCCATCTGAATCCCATATTTTTGCGAACGGTGAAAGATGGAGACGGGGCCGTCGAGCAAGATTTCGTAGCCGTTTTGCGCGTCGCCGGTGACGCGGTGAATGAGCCGGAAACGCTTGATAGCATTGAATAATTGACGGCGGCTGGCGGCGTGCTGCGTGTCCAGGCTGAGTTCCAGACGGGCGCAACGATAGAGCAAAGCTTGCGCTTGGGCCAGGTTGTAGCGGTGCGGCAACTCGCGCGAGGGCATCTCGGTAAATTCTGTAAGTATCTGTCTTTCCGGCAAATCTGCGTAAAGGTTTTCGCCTACGGTCTCAACGCTGAGGTTGAGCAGCGCAGCTACTTCCGCCAGAGTTTCCTCGCGCAAACCGCCCCGCGCCACTACCGGATGCCGCGCCCGCGCCGCCAGAAACACAGCCTCGCGCAACGCGCCCGCCGGCACGCCCGCGCCCGCCGCAAACTCGCAGCCGTCTAATAGTAACTTGATGAACCCGCGCAAGATGCGGTAATCCGTGCCGAGTCCGATGTATTCGTTGAGCGCGGTTTCCAGTTCCTCGCGCGCGCGCCCTTGATGCGCACGGATAAGGGCCACCAAATCGGCGGCAGTCTGTTGCAAAGCCGCGTCGTCGGCCTCAACCAAGCGCGGCCCGGTTTTACCCTGGCGATGCCAACTATTGGCTAAATCTGCGGTGAGCATAAAGTTCTGACACAAGCAAAAAAAACGGCCCAGGGGTGTCAAACCATTTTACAGTTTTCCGAAGACAAGCTAAATCCTCACACATTCGCCGCGTTTGACGAATTGGCCGCTGCCTTTCTCAACCAAACATTCGCCGTTTTCGATGACGACGCGCCCGCGTGAGAGGACGGTTTCGACTTTGCCTTTGATGGTTTTGCCTTCGTAGGCGCAGTAGTCCACGTTCATATGTTGGGCTTCGAGGGTGAAGGTGTGTTCTTTTTCGGTGTCGAAAATTACGATGTCGGCGTCGCTGCCGACGGCAATCGTCCCTTTTTTCGGGAACATACCGAACATCTTGGCGGCGGCGGTGGAGGTGAGTTCAACAAAGCGGTTGAGCGAGATGCGGTTTTCCACCACGCCGCCGTTGTAAATCAGTTCCATACGGTATTCCACGCCGGGCGCGCCGTTGGGGATTTTGGAGAAATCGTCGCGCCCCAGTTCCTTTTGGTCTTTCATGCAAAACGGGCAATGGTCGGTGGCGATTATCTGTAAATCGTCCATTTTCAAGCCCTTCCAGAGTTCAGCCTGGTTGTGGCGTTCGCGCAAGGGCGGCGTCATCACATATTTCGCGCCGTCCCAACCGTCGCCGTAATCGTCAATCGAGAGAAACAAATACTGCGGGCAGGTTTCGGCAAACGCGGGGAGGCCCCTATCGCGGGCCTGGCGCACTTGGTTGAGCGCGTCGGCGCACGAAAGATGCACGATATAAACCGGCGTTTCGGCCATTTCCGCCAACGCGATAGCGCGATGCACGCCTTCGGCTTCGGCAAGAGTCGGGCGCGTCAGGGCGTGGTATTTCGGCGCGGTGCGGCCTTCGGCTAAAAACTTCCTGATGATTTCGTTGATGACGATGCCGTTTTCCGCGTGCATACAGACCAGCCCGCCGCGTTCGCCGGCAGCGGACATGGCGCGGTATATCGTGGCGTCGTCCGACAAAAAGACGCCCGGATAGGCCATAAACAATTTGAAAGACGTGATGCCTTCGTCAATCAACTTGAACATTTCCGGCTTGTGCGAGTCCTCAAAATCGGTGGTGATGAGGTGAAAACCGTAATCAATGACGGTTTTCCCTTGGGCTTTCGCGTGCCAGGTGTCCACGCCTTTGAGCATGGATTCGCCCTTGTTTTGCACGGCGAAATCAATAATCGTGGTCGTGCCGCCGAAAGCCGCCGCCCGCGTGCCGGTAAAGAAATCGTCGCTCGAAGAAGTCCCGCCGAACGGCAACTCCAAATGCGTATGCGGGTCAATGCCGCCCGGTATGACCAGTTTGCCGGCGGCGTCAATTATTTTATCCGCTTCCATTTCCAGCTTTGCGCCGATGACCGAAACCTTCTCGCCGTCAATCAGAATATCCGCGCGGTAGTCGTCCACTGCTGTTACGATGCGTCCGTTTTTGATTAGCGTTTTCATAGTTTTGATGCAAGGTTTATCTTTTGAAAAGGAATTAAATTTACTCCAAGATGTTGATAGAATCTCCCGCTGTCAGGAGTCCTTCAACCAGCACCGCACAATAGACACCGGCGTTTGCTTCGTGCAGTTGGGCGACTGTTTTTAGAATTTGCGGGTTATGTTCGCCGGTTTCGGGGTCAAGCGAGATTGCTTTGCAGCGCAGGTCGCGTTCCAAAACCATAATCTCTGCCTTGTTTCCGATTCGCAGACGGCGGTTAATTAATTTGTCTTCGCCGAAACCTTCGTCCGAATTTAGATTGAAATAAATGTTCGCCCGAAACCGCCGTTTATCGAGCGGGATGTCCGATTCTGTTTCAATTTGTCTGATTGTTTCCAAGCTGATGAGAGAAACCGGACGACAATCGGTCAAGGCTCTGTCCGAACGCACCAGCGACAAATTATGTTCGCCGCGCAAGCCTTCGCCAAACATCTCAAGCAATAACGGATCATCAATCGAAAGAACTTTTCCTGACGCGGTAATTACGTCCAAAGCAAAATCATTCGCGTCCGGGTTGGTTGGCGTTACCCCTGACGCTATACTTGATGCCTCTTCTAAATTCGGCGGTTTCAATGATTTTTCAAAATGACGAAACTGTAACTGACAGCGCAACATTTCAGGTTGCATATTACCATTCAAATAAGGAAAACCCTTGCGACCATTATCATCTCTAAACGCATAACAACGGTCACCGTAAAAGCCGGAAAACCCTATAAACGCTTCGGGCAATTCTTCACCGCGCAGCCCCTTAACCGGATAACGCCACAAACTTTCTACTGTTCCGATATTGTTCATATTTTACTCGCCCTCTTATTTTCAGCCACAACTGCTTTTCCAATGACCGAAACTGTTTCGTCTTCGATTAAAATATCCGCGCGGTAGTCGTCCACTGCTGTTACGATGCGTCCGTTTTTGATTAGTGTTTTCATAGTGTCTTCCAAGACTTTCCGTTGCTGTCCTTTATATGCGGTCTGTGCTAAATAATCAACACACATTTTGTGAGGTGAAATTATGGCTTGGTGGTACAACCGGAAAGAGGAAATTCAGACCTTTGCGACGGTGGAAGCGGCGTTGCTGAAAATCAATGTTGACGATTTGAAAAAGTATGTGGCGTTGGTGGACAAGAAGGCGCCGCTCTTACGCAAGGGCGATTTGGTGGCGTTATGTGCGTCTCACCTGGCCGGCGACAACCTGCAAAAGCTGTGGTCACGCCTGAGCGAAATACAGCAAGCCGCCGTCGCAGAAGTGGCGCACGGGCCGGACACTTTGTTTCGCACCGAACGCTTTGCCGCCAAATACGGCCAAGTCCCGAAAACTAAAGAGAAATCCGATAACCATTACAGTCACAACACCAAGCCGACGCTACTGGCCTTTTTTCTGTACGGCAACATCATGCCCGATGATTTGAAAGTGCGGCTCAAAGCCTTTGTTGCGTTGCCGCAAGAGACGCGCCTTGAATCCGTTGCGGAATTTCCTGCGGTGGTCGAACTTCAAGGGTGGAAGTATGACTACAACACGGGCAAGCGGGTTTTAGCCACAAAAGAGGTTACGGCAGAGCAATGGGCCACCGAACGCGACGCGGCGCAGGATTTACTGGCGGTTTTGCGACTTGTGGACGCGGGCAAAGTAGCTTTGAGCGAGAAGACTTTGCGGCCCTCTGAAGCCGTGCAAAAGGCCGTTGCCCAGGTCTTGCGTAGCGGTGATTTCTATGACCCCGCCGAAGAAGCCGACAAAGGTAAATACGACCAAACCGTTGGTTACATGAAAGCCTTTGCCTGGCCGATAATATTGCACAACGGCAAGTTGGCGGAAGTTTCCGGCAAGAAGCAGGCACTCTCCAAAGCGGGCCGCGCCGCGCTCGGCAAACCGCCGCACGAAACCATTAAAGCCTTGTGGGAGCGTTGGTTAAAGAACCGCACGTTTGACGAAATGAACCGCGTTGAGGACATCAAAGGGCAGACCGGCAAAGGCAAATCGGGGATGACCGGCAAGGAAGGCCGCCGCGCCGTCATCCAAGACGCGCTCAAGGATTGTCCCGTCGGCGCATGGGTGGCGTTGCAGAATTTTTCGCGTTATATGCAGGCCGCGAGCTACGATTTCGAGGTCACGCGCGACCCCTGGAGCCTTTATCTTTGCGAATCCGGCTACGGGAATCTGGGCGACAATGGTTCAGCTTGGAACATCTTGCAAGAACGCTATATTGGGGCTTTGCTCTTTGAATACGCCGCGACTTTGGGGCTGTTGGACGTGGCTTACATCCGGCCCGAAGGCGCGCGCCACGACTACGAGAATATGTGGGGCGCGGACAATTTGAGTTTTCTCAGCCGCTACGACGGGTTGCTCTATTTCAGTTTGAACCCGCTGGGCGCGTATTGTCTCGGTTTGACTAAGACTTACACACCGCCTGCCGTCGCCATACGCTCCACTTTGACCGTTTTGCCGAGCCTGAAAGTCACCGTCACGGGCGAACCTCTGGAAACCGGCGAAGAGATGCTCTTGTCCAATTACGCCGAAAAACTCACCGAACGCGACTGGCACCTGAGCGTCGCCAAAACGATGGAGGCCGTCGAAAGTAGCCACGACATCAACGAGTTACGCGCCTTTCTGGAAGCCCGCGACGACCAATCTTTGCCCGAAACCGTTGAGAGTTTTATCCGCAACGCCCAAGACAAAACGCGCTTTCTCAAAGACAAAGGCGCGGCGTTTGTCCTGGATTGCGGCGCGGCGGAAACGGCGGAGAAAATCGCCGCCAACCCCAGCCTCAAACGCCACTGTCTGCGCGCCGGCGACACGCATCTGGTGGTTTACGAAACCTCCGAAAAGCAATTCCGCCAGATGCTCTACGCCCTCGGCTACTGCTGGCCGCGCAAATAATGGAAGGCCGGCGCGGTAATCATCGCCGGCACAATGCGTCCGGTTTTGACTAGTGTTTTCATAGGTCTGCTATTTTGCCAAGTTAATTTCAGAAATAAAGTCGAATGTGGCTGTATTTACCCAGTAACTGTCACCAAGAGTTGCTTTGCCGACATTTTCCGAGCTACACGGTTTTAATAAACTGCTCTGGTATTCTTGAACATTTAGCCAGCCACTATTTGAATCAATCTCCAATATCTTATAAGGGAGAGCATTATAGCCGCCCGCCCCAGAGCCTTGTTTGTTAAAACAATAAGATTTTCCTTTTTGAAGAAAAGCTGGTGCAGTAGCTTGGACTTTCGTGCCGAAAATACCTGGAATTTTACTTGAGCCATTGTCTTTGAAGCAGTTCAGAAACAGTAAACCCACGATAATCACGAGTACGATTTTGACAAATCTATCTGTTTTCATTGGTTTTTCTCCTTCGATTTTGAATCCTGTTGAATTATTTAGGCTAAAGCCATTCGGAAAACTTTTCTTCTTACATTTGGCTAAAGCCTATCTGCTTGTTTCCAAGCTATCCCCCAACTAAAGTTGGAGGCAATTTATGAAAGCCAAACTTGCATCTTTTGTTTTGTAATGTGGACTTCAACCTGCTTTTCAAATTAGCGCAACCCGTCTAGTGTTCAGTCAAGATTGTGTTGACGGATAAAGTCAGTACCCAGAGCGGTAGCGACGGGGTTTGTGCGATTATTCCGCTTGCTGCCGCAAGCGAGTT
>JAYVJN010000014.1:0-9436 GCA_043769325.1 Acidobacteriota bacterium | reverse complement strand
TTTACTCCGTTGCGTTATGCCCGGCCCGGCGCGAGCGTGAAACTCTTATCAGCCAGTGTTTACCAACGTCAGGAAACGCTTTGCGGGCAGAGCGTGACGGTTATCGAACGGCTGGAATTTTACGAGCCCAGCCGCACCGAACACGACCCGCTTTATCTCGCCTATATCGGCGACACCGCAATTTTGGCCCCTTCGCGGGACGCTTTGGCGCAAGTTTTCGCCGTTGCCGCCGGACGCCAGCCCGCGTTGGCGGCAAATCCGTCGTTTCCGCGCGCCGCCGAAAGCGTGGACGAACTCGTTTACTTTAGCCGTCTCAACGCTTTACTCGGTTCAACCACAACGCCGGAAAAACTCAACGCGGGAACCGAAAGCGGCGCGGTGCGTTTGCCGCCCAATGGTTGGGAAACGGTTTCCCGCATCAAACTCGACGACGCTTCCTGGCTGACGCGACTCAACTCGTTTCGCGCTGCCGATTTAGCGTTGCCGCAAAAACTCTGGCCGCGCCCGACCTTGGCTTACGCCGGCGCGGTCTTAACGCCGAACCAGGCCTGGGACACGCTCAAACAATTGGGCATCTTGGCCGGGCCGTCGGCCAGCGCGTCGGCGGAGAAGGCGCTCGCGCCCAAGTTGCAAGGCGAGGTAGGCCTGGCGGTGACGCAGTTTAACGATTTGGCCTACTGGTATTTTGGGCCGGACTACGCCCCGCAACCGGCGGTTTTCGCGGCCCGTCTGCAAGACGCGGAACCGGCCCGTCTCGCGCAAGCGCAACAACTTTTCAAAGGCGCGAATGTCTATCCCATCGGGCGCGCGCTATTTGGACGGCCCGTTTTTCTGTTGCCCGAAGCCAAAGGCTGGCAATATGTGGTCGTGACGGATGAATACCTGCTTGCGGCGGCAACTTTCAACGCGCTGCAAACCTTGGAGCAAAAGGAAAAAATCGCCGCTACCCGCGATTGGGCGCGGACTACCGCCGCCACGCCGGAACCCCTGCGCTTTTTCGCCACTTACAACCCCGAAGCCTTTTTCAACCTGGCGCGGGAGCAGATGCCGAAAAACGACGCCGTGACGCAGTACAAAATAGATTTTCTCAGCGCGTGGACGCACGCTTTCCACAGTCAACGCGCCGTTGTCACCGCGCAGGGCGACGCGATTGAAGCGCGGCTGGCGGTTTCCTTTGACCGCGCGGGCCGCTACTCAGTCGAAGAATTAACACGCCAGGCGGGAGACTTCGACGTGGCCCACGCCATCATTACGCCGCGCGGTTTGGCCCTCGCGGAAAACTCCAAACTTGCTGCGGTGCGTTTGCGCGTGCGCACCAAGCAGCCCGGCCTGGCGGCGCAAGTACGGCGGGAAGTAAGCGTCTTTCCCTGGCAAACAGTTGAATCCGGCGATGAGCAAACCCTCGTCTATACCATCAACCGCCGCCCTGTGCCGGAAGCCGCAACCGCGCGTTTACCCGTTGCCGGACTTGCGTTTAAGCCATATTTGCAACCCACCGGACGCATCAATTCCAACGCGCCGGAAATCGTCAAACTGGCCCGCGAAATCGCCGGCAAGGACCGCGACGCCCGCAGCGTGGCGGGCAAATTGGGCGAGTGGACGTTTAGCAATCTGAAGTGGAAAAAGGTGGAAAGCGTGGCGGTTGAAACGCTGGCCTCGCGCGAAGCCGATTGCCTCGAACACTCCGAGCTTTATGTGGCGTTGGCGCGTTCGTTGGGCTTGCCGGCCCGCGTAGTGACGGGCGCGGCTTATAGCGGCGGCTCTTTCGGGGCGCACGCCTGGGTTGAAATTTACTTGGGCCGCTGGGTGGAAATTGACCCGACGTGGGGCACTCTGGACGGCGTGGACGCCACGCATCTGCGTTTCGACGGCCAGACTTTTACCTCTTACGCCATGCTCAACCAAATCGAGTTGGAGATTCTGGAAGCGCGTAATATCGTTTTCGCCGCCCAACGCGACCCCGTGAAATTGGCCCAATCATTGGGTAAACCAGGTGAGGACGCGCCGGCCCTGGATGCTTTCGATTTTCCTTTGACGCTGGCGCAAACCTTTAGCACGGAAGAATTAGCGCGTCTGACCGACAAGCAGAAACAAGATTTGCGCCGCGTGTTTACAGAAACCGTCGAAACGGAATCTGGTAATTTCGCTGAATATGAAGACCTTCACATTCTCGCGCAAGAGACACAGGCGGGCCGGACGCAATTACTCGCGTTGCGCGGCGACTATCTGTTGCGCCTGACGCTGGCGGCGCGCGGCGATTTGTGGTACGTCACCGAAATCGAAGAGATTGATTACGGCGTCCCCGCGTTCGCGGACGCTCTGCGCGGCGCACTCAAACCGTCCGTGAGCCGCAACAAAATATGGGCGCTGGAAGACGACGCGGCCCTAACCTATCTTGACGAATTGGCGAAGAATGAAGGCGAAGGCCCGCGCCTGGCCTTGCTCAAAGCCGCCATCATGCGGCGTCAGGCCCGCGCGTTTGAGGCAGACGAAACACCCGAAAGCAAGCAAAAACACGCCGCCATCGGGCAAAAACTGTTGCCTCTATTGACGGCGGCGACGGCGCGTTGGCCCGATTACGCGCCGCTTTACCATGAACTGGCGCACGCCTATCTGGAGTTTGCGCCCGACAAGCCCGAACTCGCGGCGGCGGCGTGTCAAAAGTATTGCCAACTGGAACCGCGCGACCCGCGCTTGTGGCAGAAATTGGCGCAAGCGTTAGAAAAAGCGCAGCGTTGGGCTGAGGCCGAAGCTGCTTACCGCGAAGCCGTCAAACGCGACGCCAACGACGCGGAAAGACTGGTAACACTGTCTTTATTCCACTTTCGCCGCAACCAATTGCCCGCCGCCAAAGAAGCTTTTCTCGCCGCCGGGCAAAGTGCCGAAGATATAGATTACGCTTTCACCTCTTTCAATTATGGGTTGGAGAATGAAATTGACAAAATTCCCGACGGCCCGCGTCGTTGGGAGCAATTTTACCTCAGCCTCGCGCCGCAACTGGCGCGCAGCTCCGATGGTTTGACGCAATTGGCGCGGCTGCAAAACCGGCAAAACCGTTACGCGGAAGCCATGAAAACCATGCAGCGCGTCCTGGCATTGAAAACAGAGCCATGGGTTTACGAAGAAATTTCCCGCCTCAGCCGCGCCGCCCGCCGTTACCCCGAAGCCCTGGCCGCCGCCGACCAAGCTCTGAAGCTGGATGAGCCGGAAAATGCCGTTGCCGCATTTTACGAACGGGCCTGTGCGCTGGCCCAACTCGGACGCCTCAAAGAAGCCCTGGCCGCCTTGCAAGCAGCCCTTAAAGACGCCGACTATCTCCGTGCAATATTTAGCCGAGAGAACGACTTAAAGCCTCTCGCCGAGATGCCGGAGTTTAAGGAAATGGTCAAACAGGCAGAGGCTGAGAACGAAGTGAACGCGGAGGCGGCCCGCAAGAGAGCTACCGCCGGACGAGAACCTGCGAAAGCCCCGCAACCGGAGAAAACGCCGCTTTAATTTCGTGTTTGCCAGAAAGCCATTGTTCTCTGCTATAATTGCGCCATGCCGAAGATGACAACAGCCAATAAAGTTACTATCGGGTTGGTGCAGATGACTTGCGCAGCAAAGCCCGAACTGAACCTGAAAAAGGCCCTGGCGCAAATTGGCGAAGCGGCCCGACAAGGCGCACAGATTGTCTGTCTGCAAGAGCTTTTCCGTTCGCAATATTTCTGCCAAATCGAGGACATCGAACGCTTTAAGCTGGCGGAAGCCGTGCCTGGGCCAACCTCGGAGGCGATTTGCGCGGCGGCCAAACAGCACAAAGTCGCGGTTATCGCTTCGCTCTTTGAACGACGCGCGGCGGGCCTCTATCACAACACTTCGGTCACGGTGGACGCGGACGGCGCAATCGTCGGCAAATACCGCAAGATGCACATCCCCGACGACCCGCTTTTTTACGAAAAGTTTTATTTTACGCCCGGCGACCTGGGTTTTCAGGCGCATCAGACGCGCTTTGCCAAAATCGGCTCACTGGTCTGTTGGGATCAATGGTATCCCGAAGCGGCGCGTTTGACCGCCATGCACGGCGCGGAGATTCTCTTTTACCCGACGGCCATCGGCTGGCTGGCCGGCGAAGCAGACGAGATGAATGAGAAACAACACTCGGCCTGGGAAACCATCCAACGCTCACACGCCATCGCCAACGGCTGTTATGTAGTTTCTGTCAACCGCGTTGGCGTGGAAGATTCACTCCAATTCTGGGGCGGTTCCTTTGTCGCCGACCCTTACGGCACGGTCATCGCCAAAGCCTCACACGACAAAGAGGAGATTCTCGTAGTAGAATGCGACCTGGATTTCGTCGAACGCACGCGCCAGAACTGGCCTTTTCTGCGTGACCGCCGCATTGATTTCTACGGCGATTTGACCAAACGCTATATTGAGAAAGATTGAGAATTAGCCGCAGATTAACGCGGATACACGCGGATTAAGAGTTGGTTCCCCTCTCCGTATCTGCGCTCACCCGCGTTAATCTGCGGCAACTACATTGCCTTATGACTGCAACCGCTAAACCGTCCGGCGCAAGTTGGCTGAAACCTTCATTGGACTGGCTTCTGATTTTTGTGCCAATCGCTATCGCCTTGCGCTTTGTGCCTTCGTTGCACAACCCTACGGCGTTATTTATCGTCTCGTGCCTGGCCATTATTCCTTTGGCCGGTTGGATGGGCCACGCGACGGAACACCTGGCCGAACACCTGGGCCAAGGCGTAGGCGGGCTGCTTAACGCCACTTTCGGCAACGCGGCGGAACTCATTATTGCGCTCTTTGCCCTGAAAAAAGGCTTGTACGGCGTGGTGAAGGCTTCGATTACCGGCTCAATTATCGGCAATGCCTTGCTGGTTATGGGTTTATCGCTCTTGGGCGGCGGCCTGAAATTCAAGACGCAACGCTTTAACCGCACCGCTTCGAGTATGTCCGCGACGGCTCTCACACTGGCCGCCATCGCGCTCATCATGCCCACAATTTTCCACATCGTCGCCGCGCAAACGCCCGTCGCGCAAGGCGGTTGGACGCCCGAAAAAGAGCAAAGCCTCTCGCTTGCCATCGCCGTCGTGCTGATTATTACTTACGGTTTGACGCTGCTTTTCTCGCTTGTGACGCACAAAGGATTGTTTGCCGGAGACGATGGCGAAGCCCACGATATTGCCGGCGAGGTGGGCGAAGAATTGAGTAAGGACGAAGGCCATAGCTGGTCAAAGGGCAAATCAATCGGCGTTTTGTTTGTCGCCACCGCTTTTGTCGCGCTGATTTCGGAGTTTCTCGTCGGCGCGGTAGAAGATGCTCGCGCCACTTTAGGGCTGACCGAAGTTTTCGTCGGCGTCATCGTTGTGGCAATCATCGGCAACGCCGCCGAGCACTCCTCAGCCGTGTTGATGGCCCTGCGAAACAAAATGGATTTGACGATGGGCATTGCGCTGGGTTCCAGTCTGCAAATCGCGCTTTTCGTCGCGCCCGTGCTGATTTTCGCGTCGTATCTCTTTGGCAAACCGATGAACCTGGAGTTCACCTTGCCGGAAGTCATCGCCGTCGCGCTCTCCGTGTTAATCGTCGAACAAATTAGCAGCGACGGCGAAAGCAACTGGATGGAAGGCGCGCAACTCCTTTCCGTCTATGCAATTATGGCGATTCTCTTTTACTTTCTGCCCGACGCGCATGAGGCCGCCACACACGCGCCGGCAGCGACACATTAGAGGGGTTATGAAAACAAGAGGGCGCGGATTATTGTTGTTAGGCGTGCTTTTCTGCTGGCTGACGGCTTGTGTCAAGACCGAAACTGCTCCCGCAACCTACACGCTTGATAAGAGTTACGCGGAAGTTACGCAGTCGCTCACAGCGCGGCGCACGGAACTGGCCCGGCGTTACGCGCAAGCCGCGCCCGCAGCCAAGAGCGAAGTCTTGCGCGAGACGGGCGCGTGGCTGCGCGAATCTTTGGACAAAGAACTTTTCCCGCACTGGTACGGCACACAGTGGGATTTTTACGGCACGACGCAAACACCCCGCAACGGCAAAATCGCGTGCGGTTATTTCGTCACGACGCTGCTGCGCGACGCCGGCTTCCAACTGGAACGCGCCCGCCTCGCGCAACAAGCCTCGGAAAAGATAATCCTCAGCCTCGTGCGTCCCGCCTACGTCCAACGCTTTCGCAATACTCAACTCGCGGATTTCGTCGCGGCGGTCAAACAAAAAGGCTCGGGTCTTTACGTCGTCGGCCTGGATTTCCACGTCGGCTTTATTCTGCACGACGGCCAAGAGACCTACTTCGTGCATTCATCCTACGGCAACCCGCAGGAAGTGGTGAAAGAAATAGCCGCCGAATCTGTAATTCTCGGCAGTTCCAAATACCGTGTGCTGGGCGCGCTTACGGCTGATGAACAACTGCTCGCCAAACTGCTTAACCGCACCAACATCAAAACTTTGCGATAACTGATGACAACACCCGCGCAACTCGGTTTTTATATGCCCGCTGAATGGTCGCGCCAATCGGCGATGTGGTTTTCGTGGCCCAAAGACCCTTTGACCTGGCCCGACCGTGTGCCGCAGGTGGAGGAAATCTTTTTGCGGATGATTGAGGCTCTCGCGCCGCAGCAGACCGCCAACTTATTAGTTGATGATGAGGCGACGGAACGCTCCGTGCGGGCGCGTTGCGCGTTTGCGGGGAGTGAAAATATCGTCTTTCACCGCCTGAAAACAGTGGATTCGTGGATACGCGATTACGGCCCGAATTTCCTCGTCAACGGCAAAGGCCAACTCGCCTATAACGACTGGATTTTCAACGCCTGGGGCGATAAGTATGAGGAATTAAAGAAAGACAGTCCGATTCCGGCGCAACTGGAAAGCGTCTTGGGCGTGCCGCGTTTTGCGCCGGGCATCGTCATGGAAGGCGGCTCCATCGAAGTCAACGGCGCGGGCTGCGTGCTAACCACCGAGCAATGTCTGCTCAACCCTAACCGCAACCCGCATTTAAGCCGCGCCGAAATCGAGCAATACCTGAAAAATTACCTCGGCGTTGTGAAAGTTTTATGGCTGGGCGAAGGCATTGTGGGCGACGACACCGACGGCCACATTGACGACCTCACGCGCTTCATCGCGCCCCGCGCCATCGTCACAATTCTTGAAGAAGACCCGTTGGACGAAAACTATAAACTCTTGCAGGACAACCTGAAACGGCTCCAAATGATGACCGACGCCGAGGGCCGCCCGTTTGAAATCGTGACGCTGCCCATGCCCGGCATCGTCGCCGGCGAGAGCGACGGCGGCGGGCGCGACCTCGAACGCTTGCCCGCGAGTTACGCCAATTTCCTCATCGCCAACGGTGTCGTTCTCACGCCCATCTACGGCCACGCCAACGACCAACGCGCCCTGGACATCTTAGCCAAATGCTTCCCCACGCGCCGCGTCGTCGGCATCAACTGCGAACCGCTCATCTACGGTATGGGCGCGATTCACTGCGTCTCGCAGCAACAACCCGCTGTAAGATAAGAATTTACTTTTTACGACGAATTGAGTACAGCCGTGTCTCTGTTCGCACCAACAATCGCTCACCCGCAATGGCGGGCGTGGCTTGCGCCATTTCGTCCAGCATATTCGTATGCAATAAACGGAAATTCTCGCCCGCCGCAATCACGAAGGTCTGGCCCTCTTCGCTCAGGCAGAATAGCTTGCCGTTGTAGGCCCAGGGCGAGGTGGTGAAAGCCGTCGCCGTCGGGTCAATGCGCGTTTTGTAGGTCTGCTTGCCGGTTTTGGCGTCGAAGCGGGTCAGGATGCCCGTCTCGGTCAGCGCGTAGATGCCGCCCTCGTAGGCCACCGGCGAAGGCAAATAGGTTCCACCGCGCTCCTGCGTCCACACGACGTATTGGTTTGAGGTTTCACCTGGTTTGAGCGAAATATCGCCCGTCGCGCCAGGGCGCAAGGCAAAGAGAGGCTTGCCGCGTCCGCCGTCAAGGTAGAGTAAACCCTCGTAAGCGAAAGGCGTCGGAATCGGGGCCAGGGACATTCCCGACATACGCCATAATTCTTTCCCCGTCAGGTCATAACTCACCGCCTCGCCCGGCCCTACGGTCACGATTTCCGTCCGTTGCGCGTGACGCCAAACAAAGGGCGTGGCCCAGCCGGAGCGCGGCCCGTCTTTGACGCCCAGGTCGCGGTTCGTGCGCCAAGCCTGCTTGCCGGTTTGCTTGTCAAAGGCCGCGATATACTGCTGCTTCTCGTTGTCGCTCACAATCAGCAACAAATTCCCCGCCAGCACAGGCGAACTCCCCGACCCAAACTCCAGGTAGATGGGGTTCGCTTCAAGCGGGGTTGACCAGACCGGCCGGCCCTTTAAGTCAAAGGCCCACAACCCCAGATTCGCCACATAGACATAGACGAATTTGCCATCAGTCACCGGACTTTCCGAAGCAAAACTGTTCTTGCGATGCCGCCCGCCTGGTGGCCGCCCCGTGTGGAACTCCTTTTGCCACTCCGTTTTACCGCTTTTCAGGTTGAGGCAATAGACCAAATAGCGAAGCGTCACTTCGCTTGGCAATTCGGTGTCCCGCGCCACTACCCGCGCTTCCGCCTGTTCCGGCGTCAGTCCTTGTTTAAGCAGTTCCGCGTAGAACTCGTTGCTGTACTCCGTCCCGATTTGCGGCGGCTTGGACTTGCCCTCCGTCGTTACGGTGGTCACAAAAACCCTCTCGCCCGCCACAATCGGCGACGACCAACCGCGCCCCGGTATCTCCCGCGACCATTCCACGTTCTCGGTCTTTGACCAGCTTTCAGCCAGCCCTTTGTGCGCCCCCACCGGGTTCGCGTCCGGCCCGCGAAACTGCGGCCAGGCCAGGCTTTGCCCGTGAACCGTAAGCGACGCTAAACACAACGCGCACACCAGACCGGCCCGGCGCAAAAACGCGAAAGGCGAACAGGCTTTGAGAAGAAAGAATTTCATAGACATTTTCCCAATCGTTTGACTGCCAAGAACGAGGTTTATCACAAAACTTTGCTTCCTGTAAATAATTCGGGGCTGTGCTGTTTATCAATTGCCACTAGCTTCAGCTAGTGGGTAGTCAGGCAAGAAACCTCAGGCTTTAGCCGAATTTTTCAACAACTGTTCCTCAACTGCTTGAGCTAAAGCTTTGCGGCCTGAAGACATTTTCCTAAATTCGGCTAAAGCCTGTGTGGTTATCTTTAGCCGCCCACTAGCTGAAGCTAGTGGCAATTGATGAACCGCCCCGAATTATTTACAGGTACAAACTTTGCGTAATACGCCGATTCCGGCAATAAGTTATTGCTTTCGCCACGAATTGCGGCCTAATCGTGGATATTGTTTTGCTCTTGTCTGTTGTAGCGTAAAAGAAGCGAAGGGGTGGGGCAACGGTTTGGGTTAGAGCAAATTAAGCCAGAGTTTTATAGCGTCTTCAAC
>JAYVJN010000013.1:0-8927 GCA_043769325.1 Acidobacteriota bacterium | reverse complement strand
ACAACGGCGGGCATCATCGCGGTGCATGACGGCGTGCGCCCTTTTGTGACAGCCGAAGAAATCGCTTTGACCGTTGCGGCGGCGGCAGAACACGGGGCGGCGGTCTTGGTCGCGCCCGTTGTGGATACGATAAAAGAGGTGCGCGACGGCCTTATCGTTGCCACGCCGCCACGCGCAAATCTGCGCCGCGCCCTCACGCCGCAATGTTTTCGTTACGCCGTTTTGCGCCGCGCCTATGAACAGGCGGGAAACTTAAATGATGCGGCTACTGATGATAGCCTGTTGGTTGAACGCTCAGGCCAGGATGTTTATATTGTCGAAGGCTCACCGCGCAACCTCAAGATTACAACTTTGGAAGATTTAACCCTCGCCGAAGCCATTCTTAGCGCAGAGAAGAAAGCCCCGTAGAGTTCACAAAGGATATGCACTATTACAACGAAGAAGATTTAGGGCGTTTTGGCGAAATTGCCAAACACAAACCAGAACTTTTTACGAAGTTTATGGCGTGGTATTCCGCTTGCCAAGAGGAAGGAGCGTTGTCGAAACGTGAGAAAGCCTTGCTAGGATTGGCCGTTGCGGTAACGGTGCAATGCCCTTATTGTATTGACGCTTACACAAATTCGTGTCTGGAAAATGGCTCGAATATGGAGCAGATGACCGAAGCCTTGCACCTGGCTTCCGCGATTCGCGGGGGCGCAAGCCTGATTCACGGCATCCAATCGCACAACGCCCACGATAAAGTTTCGATGTAAGCGGGCGGTCAAATGTCAAAGGTTGACCGGCGGCAATAATTTCCATGTTCACAGCGACAGTTCCTCTTACCAGAAATGGCCGGCCCGCTTTACCGGATGCGCCAATAGATTTTTCTGAAAAACTTGGCGGCGCGGAGCTAATTGCGGAAACGATTGATACGCTGCAAGTTAATGTCGGTAAACTCTGCAATCAGGCGTGTCAGCACTGTCACGTTGACGCTTCGCCGGCGCGTACCGAGATAATGCGGCGCGAAACGATTGACGCCTGTTTAGCTGTTCTGCGGAAACACAAGATTCCGACGCTTGACATCACCGGCGGTGCCCCTGAACTGATTCCCGATTTTCGTTATTTCGTAACAGAGGCGCGAAAAACCAACGCAAAAGTTATAGTGCGCCATAATCTGACCGTAATGTTTGAGGAAAAGCAGGCGGATTTGCCCGAATTCTTCGCGGAAAACGAAATTGAGGTCGTTTGCAGTCTGCCCTATTTTCAGCAAACCCAGACCGACGCGCAACGCGGAAACGGCGTTTTTGAGAAATCAATCGAAGCCTTGAAAAGGTTGAACTCAGTCGGTTACGGGGTTGTCGAAAAGTTAGTTCTAAATCTCGTGTACAATCCCGTCGGCGCGTTTTTGCCGCCCGCGCAAGCCGCCATCGAAGCTGATTTTCGGCGCGAATTGAAAGCGCGTTACGACATCTCTTTCAACCACTTATTTACGATAACGAATATGCCCATTGCGCGTTATCTTGACTGGCTGCGGCGTTCAAAAAACGAAGAATCGTATATGCGGAAACTCGTCAGCGCGTTTAATCCGGCGACCATTTCCGGGTTAATGTGCCGCAATCTGATTAGCGTTGATTGGCGGGGAAACTTGTTTGATTGTGACTTTAATCAGATGCTCGAACTTTCGCTTGACCAAGAACTGCCGCAGACGATTTTCGCGTTTGCCTGGGAAAAACTTGAAACGCGGCAAATCGTAACGGCAAATCATTGTTTCGGGTGTACTGCGGGCAGCGGTTCATCTTGCGGCGGAGCGGTATCCGCATAATTTTTACCGGCGTGAGCCGCCGTCAGATTATCCATGAAGCCGGACATATCAGTCATCATACCAACACTTAACGAAGCCGCATCGTTGCCGCGAACAATTGCTGCTATCAATAACCTGGGAGAAAATTTAGAAATCATCGTGGTTGACGGCGGCAGTCAGGATGAAACGCGCTTGCTTGCCGAAAACTGCCAGGCCACAGTGCTTACGGCTTACTGCGGACGCGGAAATCAGATGCGCGTCGGGGCCAAGTCTGCCAACAGCGATATTTTATGGTTTCTTCACGCCGATACGATTCCTTCTCCTGAAACGGTGGGGCAATTGAAAACCGCTCTCAGGGATAATGCGGTAATTGGCGGGAATTTTACGCTTTGCTTCGACGGCCACACCAAAGCGGCAAGATTTATGACCTGGCTTTATCCGCATCTACGAAAAATCGGCTTGCTTTACGGTGATTCGGCGATTTTTGTTCGTCGCGGGGTTTATGAACAAGTCGGAGGTTTCAAACCCTTGCCGCTTTTTGAAGACCTGGAGTTGGTCAACCGTCTAAAGCGCGTGGGGAAATTATCCTATTTACCGGCAACGGTGACGACATCCTCGCGCCGGTTTGAAGGCCGCAGTTTTCTGCTGACATTTATGCGTTGGACGATTTTCCAGTGTTTGTACTGGCTCGGCATCAGCCCCAATCTTCTGGCAAAAAGATATTATCCAATTCGCGCCCCCAAACCATAGAGCAGTTTTCCGTGGTAAGTTTTTAGTTTTTAGCAAGAAGCGGTTGAGTTTACACAAGTTACGGTGCGAGCCTCAGTAAACCGAAACACAAACCGCTCTAAGGTAGGGCTTATTCAAAGTAAGGTTAGAACATTGCTGGTTATCACTTATCACCTATCATTTATCATCTATTATGGCTAAACCGGCGTTGTGACCGTAATAATTGATAAGTGATAGATGATAATTGATAACCACAGCCGGCGTTAAGTTGAGGTAAATTTCTCAAGCGAGGTGGCCTGTCGTTATTTTCCTACTTTGAATAAGCCCTAGCTCTTTTGCTTAAACCAGAGAGCCGTTTCCGGGGCTATCGCGGCAAAATTCTCATTCTCCAAAAAATCGCGGTATAAAAAAGCCAAATCATCCGGCGTGTCAACGTCATGCCAAACGGGGAGTATTTCCGGCGCGCAACCGTAAATTCTGTGCGCGTTAGCCATTGTTTGGGCAAAGACTTCGGCGGAACTCCACTCGACATTGGCGAAAATGCCGCGCTCCGCTTGGCGTAAACCAATCAAGTAATAACCGCCGTCCCGGGCCTGGCCGAGAACGATGTTGGTTTCCTCTTTTTGGAATAACTCCAGGGCCGCTTTGATATAATCCGGCGGCAAAGTCGGGCTATCCGTGCCGATTGTAATAATTGGACTAAAGCCTTTTGCTTGGGCCAAGCTAAAGGCCGCAGACATTCTTTCTCCAAGATTATTTCCTTCTTGTTTGAGCAAAATCGTATTATCCGGTAAAAGTTTGGCTATCTCGTTTCTGCCGTCAGAGGGTGAAAACGCAACTATCACACGCGGCAAAAGATTTAGCGCTTTCCCCACCGTATCGCGCAGAAAACAGGTCGCTAAGGCCACACATTGGGAATCGGTCAAGACGGGCCGCAAGCGCGTTTTTACTTGTCCGGGGCGCGGGGTCTTGACCATTATGATGATAACGGGGTTAAAGTTGGCAGAAATTTGCTTCATTATCAAGGACGCGCTCCGGCTAACGCCAGATTTTCAAATACCGCTTAAACCACTTCTGGACAAAAGGCGATTGCAGACTTTCCAGAGTCGCTTGGGTGCCAATGGCTTGCGTGATTTTCGCTAACGTCGGGTAAACGCGAATGATTTTGTTGAGGCCGCCGATTTTCATATTTTGCTTCATGGCCCAGACAAATTCATGAATCAACTCTCCGGCGTGTTCGCCAACTAAGGTTGCGCCGATGATTCTACCTTTATGGGTAACGACTTTTGCAAAACCCGTAGTTGCGCTTTCGGCTTGGGCGCGGTCATTTTCCGTGAAAGCAACTTTATATGTTTTGCCGCCGTCACCAAATTTTACCGCCGCTTCTTGCTCTGTCAGTCCGACACGCGCCACTTCAGGCTCCGTAAAAGTAGCCCAGGGAACGACGCGAAAATCCGTCTTTTTCCGAAATGGAAAGGGAGCAAAAGCGTTTTGAATGACGACTTGCGCCTCGTAATCCGCCATATGAGTAAATTGAAAATGGGCCGTTACGTCACCCGCCGCGAAGATGTGTTTTTGCGAAGTTTGCAGGTAATCGTTGGTTTTAATGCGCTTTTCGTCAAATTCAACGCCCGCTTTTTCGAGGTCTAACCCTTTTATATTCGGCTGGCGGCCAACCGCGACAAGGATTTCATCGGCCTCGATGGTAAACGCTTTACCTGTTGTTTCAACAGTTACAACTTTTGCGCCGTTGCCGGTTTGCTGAACTTTGACGGCTTTTGTTTTGGTCAAAATCTCCAGACCCTCAGCCTGCAAGAGCTTTTCCATTAAGGTGGAAACTTCGGCGTCTTCTTTGCCCAGAATCCGTTCGGCCATTTCGATAATCGTAACTTTGCTGCCAAACCGCGCAAAAGACTGTCCGAGTTCCAGGCCGATAGCGCCTCCACCCAAGATAACCAAGCGGTTTGGCAATTCGTTGAGCTGAAAAACCTCCTCGTTGGTGATAAAGCCGGTTTCGCGCAAACCGTCAAGCGGCGGCGCGAAAGGACGCGAACCCGTTGCCAGGCAGAAACGCTTGGCTTGCATAACCCGTTTTGCGCCGGAGTCTTTCAGGGCCACTTCGATTTCGTTGGGGTTAAGAAATTTGGGCGTTCCAAAAATGACCTCCACGCCCATCGCCGCAAAAACTTCCGGCGCGTCGTGAGTCTCAATAATTTCGATGACCTTTTGCACGCGACCTGTAATCGAAGCGAACGAATCTTTAAGAAACCTAGGTTCTAAGGGCTGAAACCCGAATTTCCCCGCTTCCTTGACCTGATGCGCGAAGCGGGCAGATTTAATCAGCGTTTTCGATGGCACACAGCCCGTATAGAGACAATCGCCGCCGAGCCGGTTTTTCTCAATCAAAGCGACTTTTGCTCCGAGCATCGCCGAGCCTCCGGCGGCCACCAAACCTGCCGAACCGCCGCCCAACACAATCAAGTCATATATTTCTGACATCGAGTAAACTATACTCCGCAAATAACTAAGACTCATTTAAGGGTCTCATTGTTGACTGCGCTAATTTGTCGCCGCACTTTTTTGATGGTGGAAAATGCGCCCCCAACAATCAGCAAAACAACTATGCCATAAACCCACCAAGGGACATTTTTTCCGGCAAAAATCAGATAAATGTAAGCGGAAATGAAAAAAAACATTGTCGCTAACGCGGGTAAAACGATGGATTTCCGGCGGCGGTAATTTCTTATTAACCAGCCCAGCGAAAGCGAAAAAAACGGAATCGCGCCAACGTAAATCGCCCCGAAAATCACAGGGTTTACGCCATATTCAGCGCCCAAGCTTAAAAACCAATGTTGTATCGTTTCCCAGTTCATTCTTTGAGTAGATGTGAATTTGCCGGTCAATTATTCCTGTCGCGCTGAAAGCGGCAACTAAAACCGCCTTCAACCATCTTAAAGGCTTTGCCGTCGGAAGGATAGGAGCGAACCTTCAATTGAACCGGCAACAGCCCGCCAAGAAAACTATGAAACCTTTCGCTATACACTTCAAGAAAAAGAATTAGCCACAGAGCGCGCCGAGAAGCACAGAGAAAAACCGTAACCCCCTGACTCGGCTTAACCTCTGTGAACTCTGTGTTCTCTGTGGCGAAAATTCTTTTTCTTGAAACTCACGTTTCGCTAAAACGCTGACTGGAAAATGAGATTTGGTCGAGACTCTCATAAATGTCTGAGTTTAGTCCCATTAGCTCCAGTAATTTTAGTTGAATTGGTTTCAGTTTACTGATTTTTCTGATAATCACTCCGTTTTCCTCTACTTTGACTCATTACTGAGCGGCACGCAAATTGCTCGCCATAAGACAACTAAACTGAGACCCACAAGAACCGCCTGGCAGAACGCGGATGGTGCGGAAAAACCGGATTTACGCGAGTCTGAATCCGGTTTTTATCCGCCGCATCAGCCCGCATCCGCGTTCCGCAGGTAGCAAGCCCTACGCACAACTTGAGTTGAGCAACAGATTCGCGGCATTCCGAGCTATTTAACGCCATGGCAATTTCCGTGCCGCTCAGTAATGAAAACAAGTCTAATTCTTATTGCTTATTTTTTCACTTTACTTTTTAGCGAAACGTGAGTTTTAACGGCTTGACAACAATAACCAAGTCGCACACGCTGCTTCTGCTTCTGTTAGCTTAAATAACGTCGGCAAAACCTTTGCGGGTGCGGGCGAACCACCAGTAACCGGCTAGGAAAACAACGACGGCGAACGCCGCGAAATAGCTCAAACCGGCCCAATCAGGTGCTTTGCCTTCAAGCAATATGTGCCGGTAGCAGCGCACAAGCGGCGTAAACGGATTGAGGTTGACGATGGCGCGGTATTTCTCCGGCACGGCTGATTCGGGGTAAATAATTGGCGTCAGGTAGAGCCAAATCATCATAAACAGCCCGACGCCCTGCACTATATCACGCACATAAACGCCCAACGCCGCGATGAACCACGCCGCGCCCAGCGTCAATAAAAACTGCGGCAGAAGCATCACAGGCAGCCACAGAATCGTCGGATGCAGCGTCTTTTGCACTAAAAGAGTCGCTACTAATAAAACCAGCATCCCGATGATTTGTTGCGCCAACGCCGCCATGACTTTCGCTAACGGCAGCGTCTCCAAAGGAAAGACCACGCGCTTGACGAGGTTGGCCTGTTCGATTATTGAGTTGGACGACATTTGCACGGCTTCCTGAAACGCATTCCAGGGCAAAAGGCCGCAAAAAAGATAGAGCGCGTAATCCCAAGTCGTGCCGTTCGCGCCAAATCTCGCGCCGAAGATGCCGGAAAAGATAAAGGTGAAAATCGCAATCATCACCAACGGCGTCACGACGGCCCACAATACGCCGAGAAACGAACCCTTGTAACGCGCCGCTAACTCGCGTCGCGCCAAAGAGATAATCAATTCCCAACGCGCCGGCAACTGCCACAACGGACGCCAGACGCTAATAGTCTTCGTCATCATCGTCGTCGTCCCATTCGTCATCTTCGTCATTATCCAACGTCTCCGGGCCGAAAGCGCGGATAAACTCGCGGCGCAAACGCCAATCGTCTCGTATTTGTTCGGTTAAGAAACGCCGCAACGCCGCTTCGTGGGCGTTCGCCAACATGGTTTCTATGTTGAGCGCGTCCGTCCCGTGCTGGCGCAGGTAAAAACAAAGTGCCACGACGTGCTTGCAGTTGTCGCCCCAATCGTAAGGGCAACTGCAACGCGATTTAACGACAGTGCGGCCTTTCAGCGTCAGCCGCAGGTTGTAGCGCGAAGTGCCGTAAGCCACTGCCGAAACTTCGTCGTCTGCTAGTTTAAGCACGCTCTTAATCGCGTTGTCCTGATAATACTCACGACCCCGCGCCAGAATTTTCGGCTCTACGTTTTTCTCGAAATCGTCCAGCGTCACCAAACGATTGTCAAAGGTCACGGGCCAAAAGTCAAAGTCAAAGACAGGGGGTTCGCATTTGCTCATTTGGCGTAACGGCATTAACATTCGCCCGTGAAGTATGGATGGGTTACGCCTTAGAGCCTCGTTTACGCGCTGCGTCACGAAAGACCGGGGCGTCAGGCTTACGAGTGGTTTAAGAAATTTACCGGTTAAGTTGTCTGCATTGATAGGGTAGGAAAAATGTTGAGAATCTCTAAAATAGTCCTCTTGCTGGCTGCGCTGGGCTTTATTGCCCTCCAATTCAAACGCCCCGACCACACCAACCCGCCTGAAAACGCGGCAGACACAATGGAAGCCCGCATGAACGTGCCACCTGAGGTTAAAGCCGTCCTTGACCGTTCCTGCGCCGATTGCCACTCGCACCGCACGGTCTGGCCTTTCTATTCTCACATCGCACCCATCGGCTGGAATATCTCCGACCACGTTATGGAAGGCCGCCAGAAGCTAAACTTCTCTGCCTGGGACACTTACGAACCGCGCCGCCAACGCCGCAAACTCCACGACATTTGCGAAGAGGTGCAAGCCGCCTCAATGCCCCTGCCGCAATATCTCTACCTTCACCGCGACGCCAAAATGTCGCCGCAAGACATCCAAACCCTCTGCAACTGGACAAAAGCCGAGGAAGCGAAACTCAACGCCACACAGCCGCAAGCGTCGCCCACGCCAGGTAAGTAGAAAATGGAATTCCTCACGTTATATATACTTCGCACGGGTACAATTGGCGTATTGAGAGACGCCACAAGTCAGTACCGGAAGCGGTAGCGCCCGGGTCGCAACTGAGGTGCACGGTGGCGTTAAGACAACGCGCGTCGCTACCGCTTCGGGTACTGACCTGTTTCTCCGATTGTGCCCGTGTTGAGTATAGCGGCGGCATTCGCAAAATGCGTTGGCAAGCAGAAGGGCGCGGTAAACGTAGCGGCCTGCGCGTGATATACTACCTGGCAACGGCGCAAGGCGAGATTTTCCTACTTGACTTGTACGCCAAAAACGAACGCGCCGATTTATCTCCAAATGATTTGCAGGATTTGCGCGAACTGGTAAAGGAGTGGTTGGGATGACGAAAGAGAATTTTGCAGGCTTGAAACGGAGCATCATCGAAGCCGGTAAAATCATGCGTGGTGAAATGCCGGCCGCGCGGGAGCTTGTGTATGAAGTGCCGGCAGAAGGCCGCAACGCGGCAGCAGACAGCCAGCAGCCGGCAGCCGGCAGTAAGAAGCCGCGTTGCGCTAACACAGCCAGAACCGCCGCCGCCGTCCTGTCTCTGCCAATGGCTTTCCGGCGGGGTCGCCAGTAGCAGCATTTCTCTTTTTCTACTGCCTGCTGCCTGCTGCCTACTGGCTTCTAAGGTTTGATAAATTGCCACTAGCTTTAGCTAGTGGGGCTAAGTCTAGCAACAAGCTGGCTTTAGCCAAATCTAAAGAAAAACAATCAAACCGCCTTT
>JAYVJN010000012.1:0-2508 GCA_043769325.1 Acidobacteriota bacterium | reverse complement strand
AGCATAAATCCACCGGTGGCCGGAATCTGAAACGTCCGCGAAGTCGTTAAGTCGCCGCTTGACGCACCTTTACGCACCTCGCTGAGAATCGCCAGATTGATACGCGAAGCAACCAGGGCTTTGGCGTATTCGGCCCCGTGGGAACCGCGCCCTTGCCACCAGCGAGACAGCGAAGGGTTCGCCTTTTCCCACTGTTCTCCCCAAATACGCAATTTTATATCAGGCAAACTGCGGGCCACTAACTCCAACAATTTCTGTTTCTTGGGCGACCAGGTGCCGACAAAAGAAAGGTCACATTCATAAATTGAACGGTCATAATCATCCAACACCATCGGGTGATGCACTTCGGGGTCAAAACTATGCGGCAAATGCGAGGCAGATTCAACTTTTAACTTTTCTCTGAGGTCGGCGAGGCCGAAAGTTTTAGTCTGAAAAATCCAGTCATATTCGGGCAACGCCAGGGGCAAATACTTGCCATGCGCCATAAAACTCACATCCGGGTAAAGGTTTATCGTCACCGTCCCTAAGGATTTTATCTTCCGTAATGTGTCCGGTTGAACCCACCGGCCCTTGAAAACAAAAAAGAGATGAGGGTTCAAACGCTGCGCCTCTTCAACCAATAAATTGTTGTATTCATGCACTAAAGGCCACTCCAACACGCGGCGAATGAGGCGTAAATAGTTGCTCGTCCACGCGCTTGGCACGACCCTTTCCGACGGCACTACCCACACGGAATGCCCCATGCGCCGGAACGCGCGCACATAGCCGTAGCCGTTGCTACCAGGCCATAATTCCGATATTGCCAAAATCCGCAGAGGTTCGTTAGTCATGTTTTGCAAATTCAGTAGGGAGTAGAAAAGTGGGGAGTGGGGAGTAGGAAGAAACGCTCCGCACTGCCCAGGTTGGTTCTTCTATTCCCCACTCCCCATTCCCTACTCCCCACTCCCTACTTCATCCAACACTTGCGCCAACCGGCGCGTTAAACGCTCGCGCGTAAAGCTCGCTAAAACAGTTTCATCCGGTTGATAGGGCAAGCTTTCCCCGTCTTGCCAGGCGCGTAACGCTTGCGCCACATAATCCGCCACTGCCGCCGGCGTCCGGGCTGACTCACCGGTGCGCGAACGACGCAACAAATCATCCAGCAAACCGCCGTCACTCGGCACGCACAACACCGGGCGACGCGCCCCCCAATATTCAAACAATTTGCCCGGATACAAGCCGGAAGCCAGATATTCGTCGCTCTTGGACGAATCCGGCAAAGTCAATAGCAGCAACAAATCTGCGCTACTCAGGGCGCGTAGCACAGACTCGCGTTCGCCGTGCGGCTGCGTTTCCACGATTTCCGTGAGGCCCGCCTGTAACGCCAGGTCGCGCACCCGTTCATGCGCCACGCCCCAATAACAGAAACGCAAGGCGGCGTAATCCTCTGCGCTCAGACGCTCTTGCAATAAACGCAAGCCTTCAATGAATATGGCAAAAGTCTCACGAATGTTTCCAGCAAAAGCGATAATAAATTTATTTTTTTTCGTAACAGCTACCGGCGCGAACTCCGTCGGGTCGTAACCGTTCGGGATGCACCAGACGCGCCGGCCTAGTAATTTCTCGTCCAAAGCGGCCCAAACGGGCGTTACGGCTATTGTTCCCGCCGCCGTTTTCAGTAAATGCCGCGCCACACGCCCATAAACACGCCGCGCCATCCCGCGAAAAGGCCGCAGCAAAGGGTCGCGCAAATCAGCCACCCAGGGCACGCCGTATTTGCGTGCATACCAACGCGCCAGAAACAGGCCGGCGTCCGGCCCGTGTTCGCCTAAGACCACATCAACTTTCACCGTTTCCGCCACAACTTCCGCCGCCGCCCGCGCGCACGGTTGCCAGCTTTGCGACCAATCGCCGGTAAAAAACTTAGCCGCCGTCAAACCGCGACGCAGAACGGGCCGCTCACGATTCACGCGCCAGGCGCGGTCAAGCCAGCCATCTTGGGTCAAAGATGGTGTCGGTATAAATAAAGGGGTTGCAGAGTTCAGAGCAGCCAGGCGCGTTTTTGTTGTGTTGCGAAGTGCCGTTAAATCCGCGAGACGAGCCGTCTCGCGTTGGTCTTTGTCGCAACAAATAACGATAACGCGCCAGCCTAATGGGGGAAGATGCTTGGCAAATTGCGCGGGCCTTTGCGCACCGATGGTTGATTGGGGGCGATGAAAAGGCGCGCACTCATGGGCAAAAATAAGAGCGGTTTTCATTTAGTAACAGAGCAAAAATAAGTTGACCCACATTGCGGAAGCCCGCACTTTAGTTCGGGCGTAAAACATAACACACTTGACGTAGTGCGTGTTTCGGCAAAATGGTTGGTGAGTCAGGTTATTTTATTCGCGCTACTTACGACAATAACGCCGGACTGTTGTTTTCCCAACCGTTGACGTGGTTAAGCACAGACGCCAGACGGCCCGTTAGATTGCGCCGCGAATAGCGGGCGACGGCATTTTCGTCAGGGCGGTAAACGAATTCTTCGCC
>JAYVJN010000011.1:0-11437 GCA_043769325.1 Acidobacteriota bacterium | reverse complement strand
ATTCACACACTTTGGCTCTATCTGACGGCGTGCAATTTGGCAATGGGTTGGGTCAGTATTTTAGATTTTGCGGAATTATCAAAAACGCTCGATTTACCGGAAAATTGGTTTCCGATGGGATATTTTTGCATCGGAAAACCCGCGACAAATTACGACAATATGCCTATGTTATCGCTCGAAAATTGGAATACGCACAAAGAACCGCCAATAATTATTAAAAACGCAATTATCAAAAAATGATTTCACGAGAATTAAAGATATTTTTGACGGCACTGATGTTTTATACGCGAATTCCGTGTCCGAAAATTGACGATTATTCGCCCGATGACCTTAATAAAGCAACGCGATATTTTCCGCTTATCGGTTGGATTGTTGGCGGAATTTCATTTGGAGTATTTTGGATAAGCTCGCTTATTTTTGATGCAAATATTGCAGTTCTACTTTCGATTATTTGCGGTGTTTTGGTAACAGGAGCGTTTCACGAAGACGGTTTGGCGGATATGTTCGACGGTTTTGGCGGCGGTTGGACGAAAGAAAAAATCTTGGAAATAATGAAGGACAGCCGCGTTGGTGCTTACGGTGCAATCGCCTTGACTTTTCTTTTTGCAATCAAGTTTCTCGCCTTAAACAGCATTGTTTTGAAGTTTGAGAATCGCGGTTATCTGCTTATTTGTTATATGTTTATTGCCTATCACTCGTTGTCGAGATTGACCGCCATCAACATCGTTTTCACCTCAAGTTATTCGAGAGAAGACGCAAGCAGCAAGTCAAAACCAATCGCCAAAGCACACACATTTGTCGAAATTATCGGAGCATATTTTTTCGGCTTGCTTCCGCTGCTTGCGTTGTGTTTTTTTAATTGGAAATTTTTGCTTGTGATGCTTTCTTTGGCGACACTTTATTTTCTTACCAACCGATATTTTAACCGTTGGATTGACGGTTACACGGGCGATTGCTTGGGTGCGGTTGAGCAAATGGCGGAATGCGTTTGCCTTTTAACTTTTGCGGCTTTATGGAAGTTTTTGTAATCAGACACACGCAAGTTGCGGTCAAAAACACTTGTTACGGACAATCGAACGTGCCCCTAGCCGACACATTTACAGCAGAAGCGGCAAAGTATAAAAACGATTTGCCCGATGATTTCGACGCTGTTTTTTGCAGTCCGTTAGAGCGTTGCCGTGATTTATCAAATGCCTTAAATTTCGGCAACGTAATCTTTGAAAACGCTTTGCTGGAAATGAATTTCGGTGATTGGGAAGGCAAAAAATGGAACGCTATTGAGCAAGCAAAACTTGATATTTGGATGAATGATTTTGCCTGCGAAAAACCACCAAACGGCGAAAATTTGCTTGAATTATTTGAGAGAGTAACGCTGTTTCTTGATAATTTGCGACAACAAAAGTTCGACAAAGCTTTGCTCATCACACACGCCGGAGTTATCCGTTGTATTTGGGCATATTTGTTGAAAATCCCGCTGCAAAATATTTTCAAACTTCCGGTCGGACACAATGAAATACTAACTTTTAACCTAATGAACGATAAAGCATTCGACGGCATTACACGCAAAAAATAGCTGTTATTGATGGCGAGATTTAGCACAGACAATTTAATGGAGCCGTCTGCTCTTAACCAATAATAGGCAATAAGGCAGCACCGGAGAGCAATTATTACTCGCTTTTGGCGGCAGCGGGGGCTGGCGTATCTGGTTTGGCAGATTCTGTCTTGGGCATTTCGCCGGCAGATTTTTCGCTTTTCTCCGGCGTTGCGGTGTCGCCGCTTTTCTCAGTGACAGCGGTGCTCTCGCTTTTCTTCGGCACGACCCCGCCTTTGCCGTAATCGCTGACATACCAACCGCCGCCTTTGAGTTGAAAACTGGTCTGTGACCACTGTTTTTCCAACACGCCGCCGCACGCGCTACATTCGCTCAACGGCGCGTCGGAGATTTTCTGCATGGTTTCAAAATGATGGCCGCATTGCTGGCACTGATATTCATAAATGGGCATATATTCGTCTGTCTCACTTCTTGGGCGCAAAATTGCCGCCGCGTTGATTATACGAAATCCCGCAGACAGACAAAAACGCAAAAATGCAATTTAATCGCGGCAACAATTGGAATAACTTGTTAATTAACGCTTTTCTTTGGTTGAACAGGTAAGAGGGCCAGCCGGCCCCATGAGCCTTTAATCCGTAGTAGTTTCGGAATTGAATGCAAGCGGCCTCGGTGTGCCGTGATGGACTACTACATTTTGCCAGAGGTATTTAGTGAGATATATGCTGTCAAGTTTAGCGAGTTTCCGCAAGCGATTCACTTGCCCTGCGGCAGAAATGCTCTACGCCTATCATCAAGGGGACGTGAGCGACGCGCAGAAACTATTGGTGCATAACCACTTGGCGAGTTGCGACTTTTGCCACGCGGAGTTTGGTTTGCTTTCTGAACATCCGCCGGTAGAAGAATACTGCCCGCCGGTGGAGATTCCACCCCATGTTCGCAGCCTGGCCGAATCGCTCTTGCGCCCCGATTTATTTGCGCTGGAACGCTGGGCCGAAGCCGCGTTTTTACACGAACCAACGCTTAGTGACGCCTAAAGGAGACTTCACTAAGCGTTTTCTTTACCGCCGCCGTATAATTTCTCAATCAAAGCCCCGTATTTTTCTTCCACCACACGCCTTTTAACTTTCAAGGTCGGCGTCAACTCGCCGCCATCAACCGAAAATTCATCCGGTATCAACACTACTTTTCTGACCCGTTCGTAATCGCTTAAACTTGCTGTCAAAAGACTAACCTGTTCCTGTACCATTTTCACGGCTGCCGGAAAACGGCTCAACGCGGGCCGCTCATCCGGCGCACTGACGCCTTTCTCGCGCAACGCTTCCGCGAGCGCTTCCCATTCCGGCACAACCAACGCCGCCGTATTTTTGCGGCCCGCGCCGATAACTACTACCTGGCTAACGAATGCGCTCTGTTTGATGAGGCTTTCCACCAGTTGCGGCGCGACGTATTTGCCGTTCGAGAGTTTGAACAAATCCTTTTTGCGGTCCGTGATGTAGAGGTGCCCGTGTTCGTCCTGATGGCCTACGTCGCCGGTGGCAAACCAGCCGTCTTGGATGGCTTCCGCCGTCTCCTCAGGTTGGCCGTAATAACCGCGCATGATGTTTGGCCCGCGCAAGGAAATCTCGCCATCCTCAGCAAATTTTGCCTCAATTCCATCGAACAAACGGCCAATTGAACCGACTTTCTTATCGTCGGGACGATTGGCGCAGACAATCGCGGTTTCGGTCATGCCGTAGCCTTGCAAAATGGTGATACCGGCAGCGTTAAAGGCGTGCTCCAGGGTGGGCGACATGGCCGCGCCGCCCGACACGAAATAACGCAAACGCCCGCCCACGCCGGCCCGCCACTTAGTGAAAACCAGGCGGTCAGCGACGGCGTGTTTTAGCTTTAAGCCCAGCGGAACAGCCTCGCGTTTGTCAACGATGCGCCCGTATTGCTGGCCCACATCCAGCGACCAATTGAAGACTTTACTTTTCCAACCGCCCGCTTTCGCGCCGGTCTGGACGATTTTTTGATAGACTTTCTCAAATAAACGCGGCACGGCGGTCATCAAGGTCGGACGCACTTCGCGCAAAAATTCGCCCACCTGTTCAAATGAAGCCGCGTAATAAACCGACACGCCGCAATTGCAAAAGACATAAAAACAGCCGCGCTCGAAGATGTGCGAGAGCGGCAGCACGGAAAGCGAAACGTCCGTCGGGTAAATAGGCAGCGTCTCGCAAATAGCTTTGATGTTGGAGACGAAATTCTCGTGCGTGAGCATAACGCCTTTGGGTTCACCCGTCGTGCCGGAAGTGTAAATGATGGTCGCCAAATCTTCGGCGCGGCCCTGTTCGACGCACTCTTCAAAGACGCCCGGTTCGTCGCGTTCTTGTTCTACGCCGCGCTCTTCCAATTGCTCCAACGTCCACGCGCCGGGCGTCAACGAAACCGCTTCGGGGTCGAAAAAGATAGTCTTTTCAATGGTTTCCACGCCTTCCAGCCCGCGCCGCGCATGGCGATGGACGCGCTTGCCGGAGATAAACAGAAAACGCGCGCCGGAATCGTGCAAAATATAGCGCACCTGCTCAACGGCTTGTGTCGTGTAAATCGGCACGCTGACCGCGCCCAGACAAAGAATCGCCAAATCCGTAATTGACCATTCGGGGCGGTTTTCCGACAACAACGCCACGCGGTCACCGGAGCGCACGCCCAAAGCGCGCAAACCCATCGCCACGCGCCGCACGCGCCGCAGCCACGTCTCGGCGTCTAAACTGTGCCACTGTTTATCTTTCTTGTAATTGAGCGCGTCGGGTTTGGCGTGACGCCGGATGGATTCCAGACAGAGGCGCGGCAAAGTGTCCGTCCCGGCCTGGAAATTAAAAGCGGCCCCGTCCAGGGCCATCGCTGAGGCAGCCACCTATATTTTCTCCTCGCAGAATAGTGTCTCAAGGCGCATCTTCTCAAGATACAACAAAATAGACAGAATTAACAGAAAGGCTGGCTGGAATTGCCGGCTAATTTGATAACGACATTAACAAATAGTATCTGGCCGGAACAGAACTTTGCCACAGAGGACACAGAGTTCACAGAGAGAACAAAAGCGCAATCAGTTACTCTCTGTGTTCTCGGTGAACTCTGTGGCTAATTCTTTTGCCAAATTACGCTGTTTCAATGTCGTTATCAAAATGTCAGGTTTTCACCTGCTTATTTCATTGCTTGGTCAGTGAATATGCACTTTGTACTCAACGCTTTCTGTTCTGGCAGCTAAGACCGGAAGCAGCGCGGTGGGCACTTTCGGAAACGCATGATGCAGATGGTGAAAGGCAAAGGACGAAATAACCGGCGTCCAAATTTGCGCGATTCTCCCCGCAGATTTTACTGCCGGATGTGTTGGAGCCAGGCGGTGGGGCAAATAGGCGGCCCAGATTGGAATTGTCGCGCTGAGGCCGGCGGCCACCGCCCAATAAACCAAACCAACGAAAGAGCCGGCAAAAAGGTAGAGAGCCATCGCCGCCAGCAGCAAAACAACGGTGGCAATAGTTTCCATCACTTGGAAACGCTTGGTATTCGTACCCCGCCGCCAGGCGTAAAAACGCATGGTGAAGATGTGCAAAGGCCCTTCCAGCAGAACCCTATAAAAAGGCCAGGTGGCGCAAACGCCCTCCGGGTCATCCTCCTTCAAGCAACGCCCGTGATGCCGCAAATGGGTTACTTGCAGGCCATGTCCGCATTTTAGCAGCAATAGTCCGCTACCGGATAACACCAAATTATGAGCGCGTTTGGAGATGCCTAGCGAGCCGTGAATAGCGTCGTGCATTTGGATAAATCCAGCCAGGCAAGTAACCGCCGCCAACGGCACCGCCAGCCACCACCAACCCGCTGCCGCCGTTAGCGCATAAAGTGTAAATAACAACCAGGGGCGCAGCAATTCAATGGTTCTCTGCGTGGGTGTCAGTTGTAACGAAGAACCAATCTCTACGGATACTTCCATCACACTCCTAAATCGGCGGCTTCACCCTCCCGCCGCCGTTTTTTGCGTGTTTTCGTTCCGGCTTTCTCAACGCTGCTGTCCACCGTCGCCAGTGCCGCCATCACTAAGAATAATAACGAGTTAGACGGTGTGTGCAACGTGAAATCGAAAAAGCTATGCACCAAGACGCCGAAGCAACCCGCCAACGCGCCGGTTGTCACGCCACGTCGGAAAGGGTCGCTGGTTTCGCGCCGCGCCAGGCCCTGGCGAAAGAGCCAGAAGATGAATAGCAGCCCCAAAGCTGCGCCGATAAGCCCTGTGTCGCTCAAGGTTTGCAGGTAATCGTTGTGGACTTGTTCGACGCGCAAGAGGCCGTTGCGCGTGTCGTATTGCGGGTACATGAGGCCGAACGAACCCAAGCCTGCGCCGATAATAGGATGGTCGCGGAAGACTTGCAGCGCGATGCCCCAGAAATGGGCGCGGCCCGTCGTCGGGTCTTCCGCGCTGACGGTTCCGGTAAAACGGCTCAACGCGCCCTCGCCGCCCAACGCCAACGCGCCCAAAACCAACGCCACCACCAACGCCAAACCAAGTCCGACACGCGCCAACGCGCCGCGCCCGCGTGAAGTCTGCGCCTCGCCCCCATCTGCTTTGGCTTGTTTCTGAAAACCCGTAACTACAACCAGAAAAAAGATTAACGCCAGCAAGCTAACGATGCCGCCGCGCGAATTGGTCATCAACAAAGCCACGCCCATCATAGCGACGGCGAAAATATAGAGCGGGCGACGTTCTGCTTCCACCGCGCCGGAAAAGAGCATTCCCAAGGGCAAAGCCAGCGTCATTTCCATATAGCCCGCGAAATGATGCCGGTTGATGAACGGGCCGAACGGCGCGCTTTGCGGTAACTCGCGCAGCCAGTAGATTTTATCGGGGCTGGAAAAACTCTGAATGAGGCCGAAAAGGGCTAACAAAAAACCGAAAATGACGATTACGCGAACCAGCAGACGGTAACGCTTGGGGCTATCGGTGAAGGCCAGCGTCGCCGCAAAAAAGACCAGCAGCGTGGCGATTTGCGCCAACAAAAGGCGCGTGGAATAAGGGTCAAAGGAAAGACTCGTCACCGTCGGCCCCGCCACCGCGCCCGCGTCCGCCGAACCACGCAACGGCAAAAGTTGCGCCAGGCCCACAATTAGCAACCCAAAAAGCGGAATCTGCAACGGATTACGGCTCACACGCAAGACGCCGCCGGCCCAAGCGTCCGTCGCCCACAAAGCTAAAATCGCCACCGCGCCCGCCACAAAAACCGTCTGCGCCCAATAGTGCACCGTGCCGTAAGCCAGCGTCGTCAGGACGATAGCCACGCACACAATGAGCATCAGATAGCGGCTTGCCAGCGTTTTCGGCGCGGCTAACGGCGGTGTAACTTGTTGTAAGGCATCAGTTGTCATTGCGCTTGCAGATTGAAATCGTCAAACCAAATAGTGCCAAAAATCGGGCAGATTGTTTCCACGCCGCACGATTCGCGGGCCAGGCGCACGATGACGCCTTCGCCACGCGCCACGAAAGCGACGGAGACGGGTTGCCAGCTTTTCGCTGTGTCTTTTCCCAACGGCGCGGATACGGCCAAAATCTGGTTCGTCGCGGCGTCCAAAATTTGCACAACCGGCGGCCCCGCGCTTTTCAGGCTGTCAGTAAAGACGTGGCATCCCAGACGGTAACGCCCACCCGCGTCAACCGCGACCAATTGCGTCACATTGGCCCAATCCAATTTTTGCGTGACTTTGAAATTTACGCGCAAACTGTTGTTGCCGCCGTGTTTACGCGCCGTGTCCGTGCCGCTTTGCGCTTGCGCGACGGAATTTACCTGCCAGGCGAAAGTTCCCGCGCCGGTGTCTTCAAATCCACCGTTGGTGATGCGCCCGAGGGCCGGCGCAGTTTCTTCTGAAGCCGCCAGGCCACGCGCCACGCTCACCGCCGCGTGGTATTTCTTTGCCTCAATAAAACCGCGCAGCATCCCGTCGCCGAGTTGCGCGAATTGCTGTTTCTCTTGTCTGTTCAATGAATTCCAGACCTTGAGCGCATCGTCGGCGCGTTGTTGGCTGAGTAAGAATTGGGCTAAATCGGCCCGTGCGCCGGGCGTCTCTCCGGCGGCGCGTTGCAGCGTGGGCAAATCCTTTTCCGCGACTTGCCAGACCGCGCTGTAAAATTGCGGGCGATAGTTTGGGTCGGCTTCCGCAGCCTGGCGCAATTCTGCGAAAGCCTCGTCGTTGCGGCCCGCGCGCAAAAGAAAATTGCCCAGATACCAACGCGGCGCAGCATAGTTGGGGGCCAACGCCGCCGCCCGCCGGAGGGCTTTTTCCGCGCCCGCCAGGTCTTCCAACTGTTGCCGCGCTTGCCCCAAATCAATCCAGATGCGGTAATCAAAGGGCGACAAACGCACGGCTTCCTCGTAATCCGCGACGGCGCGGCGGCTGGCTTCGGGGTCAAAACTGCGCCGTTCCAAACCACCCAAAGCGCGATGCGTCAGAGGGTCGCGCGGCCCCGCGCCCCGCGCCCAAAGTAAAGTATTGCGCCCATTTTCGCCCGCCGCCGGCGCAACTTCAGCAAAGACATTGGCGAAATACCAACGCCCCGCCACCCACGCGCCCGCGCCCGCGCACAGGACGGCAACCAACAAAGCCACGCGGACAACGGCGGATTGCGCGTTGATGAGTTGTAATTGGTTCATGCCAGGTATTCGTCGTCGTTGCGGCTCAGGTAAATCTCGCTGTCGTAATCCACCAGGCCCAAACGGACGAGTTGCAGCCAACCTTGCCGGCCCAAAAGGTTGCGGCGTATTTCGTAGCCGGCAGCAAAATAGACGAAGGTGTCAAAGGTTAAGCCCATCGTTTCCAGCGTAACTTCGTGGTCGTAGGCCGTGAAACTGCCGGTCAATGTATTCAATTCGCGCCGATAGCCGCCTTTTATGTTAAGGCCCAGGCGTTCGCCAACCTCGCGTTCAAACAGGCAAACGTGCGCGCCAGTGTCCACTTTGGCCTCGCAGACAGCTTGATTCAGGCCATGACGCAGAATGGCTTCAATGGTGATGCCGATTTCAAGCGACTCATAAATTTGGTGTTTCTCAAAATTTAGCTGGTGGGGCATAATCTCACATTCCGGCGTAAGGTAAAGCGTCGCGTGACTCAGGGCGCACTGTCAGCGCGTCTTTTACTCCGGCGGCCTCGGCTGCTTCCGCCACTTCCTTCAGTGTTGCTCCATGACTTACCAACCTATCGCCATCTAAAGCTACCCATTGTCCGGCGTATTCGTGGCCGAACTTGCGTAGCCAAGCCCATTCCTTTGAGCGGTCACGCAGCGTGCGCGGCGATTCGCCGATGATGCGCGGCACAAAGCCTGGCGGCATATACGATTGTGTGGCCGGCGGCGGTTTTTCTTTCTCGTCAGCAGCCCCCAGTTTGCGAGCAATCTGACGCTGTAATATGCGTAAATGCTGTATGCTCAGTTCATTAATGACAGGCATTGCGTCTTTCCAACTTGCGTGTGACATTGCGTTTCTCCATTAGCCGCCAATCGTTTCAATCTTAATGCGCATTCGTTTGAGCGTCACGTCTTGGGCTTGGCAATCGTGGAGAATTTCTTCGACGCGGGCCGGGGGGAATTTTTTACTGGAAATGAGGACTTCTTCCACTTTTTGGGCGCGGCAGGTTTCGCGTAGGTCGCCGTTGCCGCCGAAGACGCGCAGGCCGTGTATGACCTTGCCTTTTTTGGTCGGGTCGTCGTCTATGAAACCGACGGGCGCATACTGTAAGTCGCGGTTATTCAACAGTTCGCGCAAGAGCAATTCGCCCGCGTCACCCGCGCCGTAAATCAGGACACGGCAACCGTCGCGCGTTTTGGGCGTCGGCAAGGCTTGGCGAAACAAACGAAAAGCCATGCGGCTGCCCATCACCACAAGCAGAAAAACCATGCCGTCAAGGACGAAAATGACGCGGGAAAAGCCCTGGAAACGAAACTTGAACAAGACCGCCAACACGCTCAGAACTGAGCCAAGAATGACCGCTTTGCCGATGACGATGAGGTCGTCCACGCTCGTGTAACGCCAGATGCCGCGATAGACGCCCAACACCAGAAACGCCGCCATTTTCAGAAATACAAGAAACGGAAGGGTTTGCAGAAACACTTTCCACAAAGCCGGCGTCAACGGCCCGAAACGCAAGAGGTACGCGCTGTAATAGGCCAAAATTATCAAGGCCAAATCAAGCAACACCTCAAACACGCGCCGTTTGTAGGAAACATCAACCAAAAAAGCGAACACTGGCGTCTCTTTCGCCGCCGCTAAATCGTCCTCTTCATAGACTTTAACGCCCGCTAAATGGACGCCCAAGAGCGTCAAGGCAATGGTGAAAACGGCAATCGCCGGCAAGCTGTACGCAATCCGCGCCGTGCCCACGAGCAACGCCAGCACGCCCGAAAGCGCGGCGAATCCGTACAACATCCAGACGGCCCGGCGTTCGGACATCCCCAACGCCACCAGGCGGTGCGAGGTGTGGTCGCGCCCGCCTTGCGAAGCCGCGCGGCCCGCCATTTTTCGCAGCAAAGTGACGAAAGTGGTGTCGAAAATCGGTATGAACAGAATCAGAATAGGCACCGCCAAGACGGGTAAAAAACTGCGCGAACGCCCGCCGCTAATGCCCATCAGGGCAGTGCTGGCCAGGAAAAAACCGATGAAGAGGGAGCCGCAATCGCCCATGAAAATCGTAGCCGGATTGGAATTGTAAGCGAGAAAACCGAGCAGAGCCGCCGTGAAAACAGCCAGCAAAATCGCTTCATTAAGCTGGCCTCCGCTCAGAAAATTGGCGGCCAGAGTCGCCGCCGCAATCGCCGCGACGCCCGCCGCCAGGCCGTCCATATTGTCTAACAGATTGACCGCGTTGGTGATACCAATGAGCCAGAAAATCGTGAGCGCGATGTTAACGACCAATGAGCCAGTCCAGGGCAGCGTCAGGCCGTAGTAAACCACTAACGATGCGCCCATCACTTGCCCGATGAGTTTTTGATACGGTTTGGCTTGGAAAATGTCGTCAAGCAAGCCGACAAGAAAGAGAAAACTGCTCGCCAGCAAGACCACGCGGGCGTAAGGAGAGTGCGGCAACAACAAGAGGTAAGTTATTGTCACCGAAAGAAATACGCTCACGCCGCCCAGCAACGCCGTCGGTTTTTTGTGCCAACGGTCAAGCTTGGGCTTGGCGACCATCCCGACGCGCCGCGCCAGCAAACGCACCAATGGCGTCAACGCCAATGAAAGTGCCAACGCTGCTATGACCGGGAAAATGTGCGACTTTAGTTCCAACACAGACTTGCCGCGCCATAGTACACCAAAAACGCGGCATTGCGGAAAATCAAAAGCGGCGGCAAACCGGGACGGTTTATTCTGCCCTCACTTATTAAACCTGAGTATTGAGTTGCATCAACAAAGAGAAGGCAGGAACGCGGATTGAGCGGATAAAGCGGATTAACGCGGATTCTTTCGCCTCTTATCCGTCTAAATCTGCCGCATCTGCCTCATCCGCGTTCTATTTGGGGCCGTTTTCTCAACTCAATACTGGGGTATAGTAAATGGTCAATTGGTCGGTTACACTGTGCATGGGTCATCTCTTTCAAAGCTGAAGTTTGTGTCGGTACGAATTGTACCACTTCAGGAGAGATGACCCTGTTTCTACTCAATACTCAGGTTCTGTTACGCGACCGCATTATCCGGTCAGTAAAAGGAAGCACAGCAGCTATTCGCCAAACTGCAAGAAATGTCAAAACAAAAGTATGTCAATCCGATTTATCTAGTGTTCAGTCAAGTTTGTCTTGACGGATAAAGTCAGTACCCAGAGCGGTAGCGACGGGGTTTGTGCGGTGCTGCTGCCGGTGAGTTGTTCCCGTCA
>JAYVJN010000010.1:0-2853 GCA_043769325.1 Acidobacteriota bacterium | reverse complement strand
GCGTAGCCGCGAAAAAAGCGTTTGTCGCCAACCGCATCGGGGATTGGGGCGTAGTTCTGGGCGTGCTCTTATTGTTCACGCTAACCGGTTCAATCAGCTTTTTCGACAAACCGGCGCAAGGCGTAAGTAGTGCGCTCTCAGCAATTGCGGCGATGCCTACCGACCCTGCGACGTGGGGCGTGTTGTTCGCCGGCGGGGTTACTTCAATTGCGATTCTGTTATTTATTGGCGCAACCGGCAAATCCGCGCAGATTCCTTTGTTCGTCTGGCTGCCGGACGCGATGGCCGGCCCGACGCCGGTTTCCGCGCTCATCCATGCGGCCACGATGGTCACGGCGGGCGTCTATATGGTTGTGCGCTGCAACGCGATTTTCAGCAACGCGCCGACGGCTATGTTTATCGTCGCTGTGATTGGCGGCGCAACCGCTTTGTTCGCCGCCACTATTGGCCTCGCGCAAAACGACATCAAGAAAGTTCTGGCTTATTCTACCGTCTCGCAACTCGGCTATATGTTCCTGGCGTGCGGCATGGGCGCGTACATCGCCGCGATTTTCCACGTTATGACGCACGCCTTTTTCAAGGCTTTGCTCTTTCTCGGTTCCGGCTCGGTCATTCACGGAATGCACCACGAACAGGATATGCGGCGCATGGGCGGGCTGAAAAAATATATGCCGATAACCCATGCGACAATGGCTATCGGCTGGCTGGCGATTTGCGGCATCTTCCCTTTTGCCGGTTTCTTCTCAAAAGACGAAATTCTGTGGAAAACCTTTAGCAACCACAATTACGGCAAAGTGTTTTGGTTTTTCGCCGCGCTGACTGCTTTAATGACGGCGGTTTACATGACGCGGCTGATGTACCTGACCTTTTGGGGCGCAGAGCGTTTCGGCGAAAACGCGCCGCACGAGGAAGAACAGCACGACGCATATGCTGACACACACGGACACCATCACGGCCCTTTCACGCCGCACGAATCGCCCGCTAGTATGTGGATTCCGCTGGTTTTTCTCGCGGTCTTATCGCTCGTCGGCGGTTGGATTGGCATCCCGCACGCGCTCGGTGGCGGCAACCGTTTTGAGCAACTGTTAGAGCCGGTCATGGCGCAGCATGAGACAGCCAAAACCGAACCACACCCTGAACTGAAAATGCTCTCGCCGGCCCCACAAACGCAGGATGGCGCGCCGCCCGTCGAAATCGTCAACACAGCGTTTGCCGGCGAAACAATGGCCCACGACGGCGGCGGGAATGATGAGGTGTTTTCCGAGCGGTTATTAATGGGTATCTCCTTGGCTTTGGCTGCCCTGGGCATTTTGACGGGAATCGGTATTTTCAAGAAAGACCCTCTGAAAAAGATGCCTAAGTTACTGGAAAATAAGTGGTACGTTGACGAAGCCTACGACGCGGCTATAATCAACCCGCTCACAACCGCTTCGCGTAAAGGACTCTGGCAAGGATTCGACATCGGCTTTATTGACGGTATCGTCAACGGCGTGGGCAAATTCCTCTCGTGGATTGGCGGCGGCGTGCGTTATCTGCAAGGCGGTATGGTGCGCAATTACGCCGCGTTTATTTTGTTGGGCGCGTTGTTCGTCGTCGGCTATTTCATTTGCCAGTTTGTGCCGCTCATGTCACGGTAAAGCAAAGAGTTATAAGTATGGCAAGCATTGACGAATTTATCCCACTCTTTCGGCAAGTCACCATTGAAGTCGGGGAGTTACGCAAGGAAGTCAGCCAAACTAGAGAAATCGTTGAACGGCTTGACCAAAAAGTTGAACAGCTTGACCAAAAAGTTGAACGGCTTGACCAACGAGTCGAACGGCTTGAGGAAACCACTCAAGAAGGCTTCATCAAGGTTAATCACGGTCTGCGGCTCTTGCGCGATGAAATGTTTGACATAAAGGTTGAACACCGACAACTGGAAAAGCGCATCGAAAAACTCGAAGAAAAACAAGCAGCATAAATCATGTTATTGACCGTTTTAATTTTACTTCCCCTCGTAGGCGCGATTGCGACGGCACTTTATAGTTTTGCGCCGTCAAAGCAAGAGGCGCATTACAAATGGATTGCGCTTATCTTTACGCTCGTGATGTTCGCTCTCTCGCTAGGATTATTGAGCGGCGGCGCTTACGGGGATGCGAATTTCCACTTTGTCACTAATGTCGAATGGGTACAGGCAATTAAAGCGCGGTACCATATTGGCATTGACGGCATCAGTTTGTGGTTGGTAATTTTGACCACGTTGCTAATGCCGCTAGCTGTGCTGTGCAGTTGGACGGCGGTGCAGGAAAAACAAGCCGCTTTCTACGCCATGCTGCTCATCCTGGAAAGCGCGATGATTGGCGTATTTGTGTCGCTGGATTTGCTGCTCTTTTACCTCTTTTTTGAGGCTTCGCTCGTTCCGATGCTCTTTCTCATCGGCGTTTGGGGCAGCAAGAACCGCATTTACGCCGCGACTAAATTCTTTATTTACACTGCTGTCGGCAGTTTACTGATGCTCGTTGGCATCATCGCGCTGTACGCCAAATTCGGCACTTGGGATTATACGGAACTTCTTAAAGTAGCTAATCAATTGCCGTTGAACATGGAATACTGGCTGTTCGGGGCTTTCGCGCTGGCGTTTTTTATCAAAGTTCCGATGTTTCCGTTTCACACCTGGCTGCCCGAAGCGCACACCGAAGCACCGACGGCGGGTTCGGTTATTCTGGCCGGCGTCCTGTTGAAAATGGGCACTTACGGTTTGCTCCGCTTCAACTTGCCGTTGTTCCCGAATGCTGCCAAGGATTTCGCGCCATATATCATTGTGCTGTGTATTATCGGCATCATTTACGGCGCGTTGGTGGCAATGGTGCAGCC
>JAYVJN010000009.1:0-3848 GCA_043769325.1 Acidobacteriota bacterium | reverse complement strand
TGTTATTGCCGACGAAGCCTACGAAACTCTGGTTTACGAAGGCGAACATATTTCCATCGCTTCGCTGCCCGGAATGTTTGAGCGCACGATTTCCTGTTTCACTTACTCCAAGACCTATTCCATGACGGGCTGGCGTTTGGGTTATACCGTAGCCGCCGAACCTTGGCTGTCGGGTTTGAAAAAGACGCTGCTCTATTCGACCAACGGCGTCTCGACGCCCACCCAATGGGCCGGTCTCGCGGCTTTAGCTACCCCGCCGGAATACTTAGCGGAGTTGCGGGGCGAATACCTGGAACGCCGCGATTTGTTGGTCAACGGTTTGAATGAACTGGGTTTGCGCTGTGCGCCGCCCGCCGGCGCGTTTTACGCGTTCCCCGATGCCACGCGCATTCACGCGGACAGCCGGCAGGCGTCTGACATATTGTTAGCTCAGGCCAAAGTTGCCACGGTGCCGGGAATTGTCTTCGGGCCACAGGGCGAAGGGCAACTCAGATTCACGTTTTCGACATCAAAGGATACGATAACGGCAGGTTTAGACGCTATCCGGCGTAACCTGTGAGAGATTTTTGAAGTTTTATTGAAGTAAGTGCAAAATTTCACAAAAAGATGGAACCATTTGCCAACTTGCTTCGTAAACATTACAGACGTTTGAAATAAGCGTAAGGATGAAGGCTGAAGACGGAAGATGAAGCATCCATTCATAAATGTTCATCACCTTCCTTAATCATTACTACCTTTTTCTTTCCATGAAAGATGAACCTTACTTAATTAGCCTGCTTCGGCAGCGTACCAACGCTGAAGCCGATGCACATGCCAGCCATAACGCTTCAGGCTTCCGCCTTCACCCTTCATCCATACGCTTAGGCATCGGAGACGATGCCGCCATTATCGCCCGCGCACACGACGCGGGCGAAACTGTTTTAACCACCGATTTACTCGTCGAAAATATTGACTTTCGTAGAACTTGGATGCCGCCGCGCTTGTTGGGACACAAAGCATTGGCGGTTTCTTTGTCTGATGTCGCCGCGATGGGCGCGCAGCCGCGTTACGCGCTGGTTTCGCTGGGCGTGCCAACAGACGTTTGGCAGACCAATTTTATCGAGGAATTTTACGAAGGTTGGTTCGCGTTGGCGCGTCGCTACGGCGTTGCGCTCATCGGCGGCGACACCTCGCGCACGCCCGAACACATTGTCGTTGATTCCATCGTCTGGGGCGAAACCGCGCCGGCGCAAAAAGCCATCCGGCGTGACAGTGCGCGGCCCGGCGATGCAATCTTTGTTACGGGGCCACTTGGCGGGGCCGCCGCCGGTTTGCGTTTGCTGGAAGGCGGCGCGCGATTTTCCGACGACCAAAGGCCCGAATCTGTGTTGTTGCGCCGCCAACTCGCGCCCGAACCGTGCGTTGATATTGGGCTGTGGCTCAACGAAAACAACCTGGCAACCGCCATGATGGACATCTCCGACGGCCTTTCAACCGATTTAACGCGGCTGTGCCAGGCCAGCAAGGTCGGCGCGGTAATTGAAACCGCTCAACTTCCGCTTGCCGCAACTTTAGATGACGCGCTCAATGGCGGCGAAGATTTCGCGCTCCTGTTTACCGTCGCGCCGGAAAAAACAACCAATCTGCCCGCTACCTTTAGCGGCGTCAACCTCACACGCATCGGTGTAGTAACCGCAGCGCAAGACATATGGCTGCAAAACGCATCCGGTTCGCGCCAAAAATTGCTCAGTCGCGGTTTTTCCCACTTTGCCGAGTAAGAAAGTTTGGCAAATCGTCTCACGGCCAGGCTATTTTCACGCAAGAAAACAAATCCTTATACGTTCTAACAAAATTTTCTATGGACTTGCGCAAAAGCCCAAACTTTTGCCGTCAGTATGACTAGCGCGGCTAGGCGTGAGCGGCTTTTTCCGGTAAAAGTGATTGTCGTTATAACGAGTAGCTGCGGAAAGTTGCTCTTTGTCAATACATTTGAGGTGCGAAACTAAGTAGATTCGTTTATAATCGCGTTGGCTAGTTGTGACAGCATATAAATTCACAAATCTGGAAAGCGCGGTAAACGCTTGCGCTGCTGACATTAACGCGATTCATGCGCGTTGCGCTCAGGCTTTCCCCAACTACCGTATCGGGGCTGAGGAGTTCGGCGCGGCAGTGCGTCAGGCGATAGACAAATATCTGGTCAGCGCGTCAGAGGAAACTCCGACACCTGCCGACATCCGCGCTTTTATCGCTGAATTGCAATGCCAAGACCTGTTTCTGGCCGCCGCTTGCGCCCAGGGCAACGAGCACGCCTGGTGGGATTTTGACCAGGGTTACCGGCGTTACATAGAGCGTGTGGCCCGTCATCTGGCGAGCGCGGAAACTGCTGCCGAAGAAGTTTTGGATTCGGTTTACGTTGAACTTTACGGCACGCGGGTCGTGGAGGGCATCCGTCAATCAAAGTTTGCCACCTATTCGGGACGCGGCACGTTGAAAGGCTGGTTGCGTACTGTTATCTGGCACGCAGTCATTGACTTGCACCGCGCCAAACGTGACGAAATTTCGGTGGATGATTGGTCGGAAACCGGCGGTGAAGTCAATGACCGTCCCGGCTGGCGCGCCGAAGCGCGAGGCGGCGAAAAGAGTTTACTGCAAAACATTGAACGCGAACGCTATGGCGCAGCAACCGTAGCCGCGCTGGATGTTTCGTTCGCCGCGTTAGACGACCACGAAAAGCTGTTGCTGCTTTATTACCACGTTGAGGGGCTCAAATTGCGCGAGATTGCGCGTCTGGTCGAAGAACCGGAATCGCCCCTGCGGCGTTGGTTTCAACGCCAATCGAAACAGCGCGTGGCCTTGCCGGACGCCCGCGTCCATGAATCAACCGTAATGCGTTGGCTGGAAAAAGTTTACAGCACCATACTGAAGCACTTCCGCCACGAATTGGAAAAACAGGGGCTATCCCCCCTTGAAATTGAAACCTGCACGACGCTGGCAACCGAAGACCTGGCCGGCAACGATGTGCAACGCCACCTAACCGGTGCTCGCTCTGACACTTGAAATCGCCGCTAAAATCAGTGTTGGCATGACTTAACTTGGCCGCAAGGCTTATAGAAAACTTTGTTTCGGAGCGCAACATTGCTCCTGCCCCCTGACTAATACGGGAAAAATGTCGTCGTCCGAATTATCTGAAAAATTGGAGCGTCTGCGCTATATGATGCAACAACATTTACAATTACGCGCCTTGGCTGCGCCGCCTGTCACAGGGGGCCGGCACTTGGACGAAGATATGCTGGCGGTCTTTGTTGAAGGGCGTTTGAGTGAGCGCGAAAGCAAACCGATGGTCACGCATTTGGTCGCGTGCGCCGCGTGCCGCGACAGCACCGCGCAGCTTATCCGTCTGGCTGATGCAATTGAGCCGGCGGAAGCCTTCGCATTCGCCGAACCATTGCCGGAACCAAGCGTCTTTCGCCGTTTTTTCACCGACTTGCGCGAGCGCGTGTTGAATGTCGGTTATGACAGCGACTCCGTATTTGCTTATCACGAAACCGACGCTCCAAATGGCGACAACAAGCCCAACGACAGCGAGCAAGTTCCCTAAAACAGCCGCCATTTTATTACTCCGCCAAGGCGCAAGAGTTAGACAAACTCTGCGCCTTAACCTTTTTCTAATCTTCGCATAAACTCGCTCTCGGATGCCGGAAAACTGGTTACTCACATTAGCGATATTCTTGATGGCGTTGCTTTATTCTTCGGTAGGGCACGGCGGCGGGTCGGGCTATCTGGCGGCGCTGGCTTTGCTGGGCGTAGGGGCCGGCGTGATGCGCCCGACGGCGTTGGTCTTAAACTTATTAGTTGCGGGCATTGCGACG
>JAYVJN010000008.1:0-4276 GCA_043769325.1 Acidobacteriota bacterium | reverse complement strand
GAACACCCGCTCAACCGGCCCGAAGACCTGGCCGCGTACATGGCAGAGGCGTTCAGCCTGGCGACCCAAACGGTGGAACTGAACGACCCGCGCAACACGATTCTGCTGGCCGAAATCGCGGGCCGCGCAGCGGGCTACGCCAAACTGATTCACGGCACAACGGAAACGGGCGTCAACGCCGCGCGGCCCGTCGAATTGTCAAGGCTTTACTCTTTGCAGGAATATCTCGGCGCGGGCGTCGGCGCGGCCCTGATGCAAGCGTGTATTGAAGCAGTGCAACAGGCCGGCCATGACGTGATGTGGCTCGGCGTCTGGGAAGTAAACTATCGCGCCCAAAGATTTTACGAGAAATATGGCTTCGCCAAATGCGGCGAACACACCTTTCAACTCGGCGCAGACCCACAGACCGATTGGGTTATGCAGAGAAACTTAATTGCCTAATAACAACAAATATGAGCAAGGTAGTAATGAGTCCGTACATACTTTTTGACTCAGTTAAAATAGAGGCGGGAACATATCCGGCAGGACATAAGTGGACTCTATTTCAAGATAGTTCAGAGGGTTCCAGCAAACGAGTTACCGATATTAACGAAGCAGAAATCGTGAATTATCTCTTGCGCCGTAATGATTCAAGGCGGCTTATATTTAAAGAGTTACGGCTTAGTGAAAATGCAATTTGGAGAAGCTGTGTAATTGAACCCATCGTTAATAAATCATACCCTAAACCAGGAGATATAGACATTCTGATTTGCGACAACAACTCTCCCAATCAGGCTATCGCCATTGAATGCAAAAGGATAAAAGTTAAGGCTGTTAGCACGCTTGATGATGATGTTAATAAAATTGAAAACTTAAAAGACGGCATCAGTCAAACAAAATCACTACTAGCGATGGGGTTTCATCAAACATATCTTGCAGTGATTATTGAAGTGGATGGAAGGAATAGGTCAGCATTCAATACTGCACATAGAGGTCTAAACCCAGATGCTACATGGGATGGGGCAGAAAAGACAATGCGAAAAATTTACGAATTTCCACAAAAAAACCGCTATGCCCAAGAAGTAGGATTCATATTTATAGAAGTCATTCAGCCTACTGGCAAAAGCATAGAAGAAATGGCGGGTATTTGTATTAGAGTTGACCGCTTCGCCAAGCCACAGCCTCAATCAGGTGATTTAACGAACCGGGTTGAAGCGTTGATGAGAGACACGAAATAAAAATGCAAATCAATTTTGGAGAAATAGTTAGTACAGAAGACCAATATCAACTCGCCACTTACGCCAAGATGAGCATTGCGTTGGAGCGCGGGCGCGGCGCGTGGGTGTGGACGAGCGAAGGCGAGAAGTACCTGGATTTGTACGGCGGCCACGCGGTCTGCGCGACGGGGCATTGCCATCCGCGTGTGGTTCAGGCGATAGCGGAACAGGCCGGTAAGTTGTTGTTTTACTCAAACTTAGTCTATTCGGAAACACGCGCCAAAGCTGCGGAAAAGTTAGTCAGCCTCGCGCCGGACGGCATCACGAAAGCCTTTTTCTGCAACTCCGGCACAGAGGCCAACGAAAACGCGATGCGGCTGGCGCGTTTTGCGACGGGCCGCGAGAATATAATCACCTTCACGGGCGGCTTTCACGGGCGCACGGCAGACGCCATCAGCGCGACGTTTTTGGGCAAATACCGCGAGATTGGCCGGCCCAACGTGCCGGGCCACTTGTGCGCGGAATGGGGCGACGTTGAATCCGTTAAATCACTGGCGGATGAGACTGTCGCCGCGATAATGCTAGAACCGATTCAGTCAATGGCAGGCGTGAGGATGGCGCAACCGGCGTTTTACCAAGACTTACGCGCCTTGTGCGACGAGCGCGGCATCGTCCTGATTTACGACGAGGTGCAGACCGGCGTCGGGCGCACGGGTGAATGGTTTTTCGCGCAACACGAAGCGGGCGGCGGCGCGATTCCCGATATTTCCACGCTGGCGAAATCTCTGGGCAGCGGCGTGCCGGTGGGCGCGTGCGTGGTCAACGAACAGATTGCGGCGAAGGTCAAGCTAAACGACCTCGGCACGACCTTTGGCGGCGGGATGCTGGCGATGGCGGCAGTCTTGGCAACGCTCGAAGCGATGGAAAGCGACGCCATGCTTGCCAACGCCCGCCGCGTAGAAAGTTATTTGCGTGAACGTCTGGTAGAAATCGAACAAGTCGCCGCCGTGCGCGGGCTGGGCTGTCTGCTTGGCATCGAGTTTCACGAACCCGTCGCGCCCGTCCATCAAGCCTTGCTGGAACGCAAAATCATCACCGGCACAGCCAGCAACGCGAAAGTTCTGCGCCTCTTGCCGCCGCTTTGTCTGCAACCGCAAGAGATTGATTTATTTGTCGCGGCATTGCGGGAAATAGAATAGCCTGGCAGCATGGGGAGAAACCAGCCGAACACTTACCGGAAATGGGGCGCGTCACGAATGGAGCGCGGGTAGCCTTACCCGCAACGAGCCGTTAGGCGAGTAACGCTCTCACGCAACAAGCCTGAAGTTTTGGCAACACCCCGCTCACGTTACGTTTTTTCGCGCCTTCGCGCTCATGCGGATAAGGCTATCCGCGCTCCCGTCCCAAGACTTACGATTTCGGCGAACATCTGGATTAGTAATGAACTTTGCTTGGTATGACATCGTGGGCACGGCGGGCGTCTCGCTCATTGTCGCGGCCTATTTCTTGCTGCAAACAGAGCGGTTACGCAGCACGGCCCTGAGCTATTCACTGATGAACGGCGTGGGCGCGGCGTTGGTGGTCGTTTCCCTGTGCTTCAACTTCAACCTTTCGGCATTTCTCGTCGAAGCGTTTTGGGTGCTGATTAGCGCGCTTGGCGTCGTGCGTTATTTTCGCCAAAAGCGTCGAAAATGACGGGACATACTTGCTTACGCGCGTGTTTTTGCCTACGGGTTAGTTGGAGCGATAGTTGTCAAATATCATGTCAATGCCAAAATCCTTCGCTTTCAGTTTGGCGATTACGTCTTGCAGCGTATCGCGGTCTTTGCCCGAAACGCGCACCATCTCGCCCTGAATCGAGGCTTGCACTTTCAGCTTTTCGTCCTTGATGAATTTGACGATTTCCTTAGCCTTTTCGATGGGAATGCCCTGTTGGATTTTCACCACCTGGCGCACAGTGCTGCCGGCGGCGGGTTCGATTTTCTGGTAATCCAACGCCTTGAGCGCGATGCCGCGTTTGATACACTTGCCCTGAAAGATGTCGTTCATATTCCGCAACTTGGTCTCATCCTCGGCGGTCATTAACAAGTCTTTCTCCTGCAATTCCACCTTCGCCTTACTCCCTTTGAAATCAAAGCGTTGCGAGACTTCTTTGTTGGTCTGGTTAATCGCGTTGTCAACCTCTGCGTAATCGGTCTTGGAAACAATGTCGAATGAATTTTCTTTAGCCATAACACCTATTCTGCCACGAAAAAGCCCTGTCTGCCAATGACTTACCGACGCAATTCATTATAAAATCAGACTATGGCAAACGAATCTCTCATACTCAACAAAGATTACGCGGAACTTTTGCAAACACTCAAACAACGCATCGCGCAAGCGCAGGTACGCGCGGCCCTGGCTGTTAACCGCGAACTCGTCTTGCTCTACTGGAACATCGGGCGCGAAATTCTCGCCCGCCAGCAAGCCGCCGGCTGGGGCGCGAAAATCATCCAGCAACTGTCTAAAGATTTAGGCGCGGCCTTTCCTGAGATGAAAGGCTTTTCGTCTCGTAACCTAAAATATATGCGCGCGTTTGCTGAAACTTACGCGGACGAGCCAATTGTGCAGCAGCTTGCTGCACAATTGCCCTGGTTCCATAACTGCATTCTGTTAGATAAAGTTAAGACTGCCAAAGAGCGCGAGTGGTACATCCGCAAAACGATTGAAAACGGTTGGAGCCGTAACATCTTGGTCTGGCAAATCGAGAGCAAACTCTACCACCGCCAGGGCCAGGCCGTGACCAATTTCGAGCGCACGCTGCCACAACCGCAGTCTGATTTGGCGCAACAACTCTTGAAAGACCCGTACAACTTCGATTTCCTGACGCTCGGCGACAATGCCCACGAACGCGATTTGGAAAAGGCTTTGCTGCAACACATCCGCCGGTTTTTGTTGGAATTGGGCGTCGGCTTCGCGTTTGTGGGCAGCCAGTATCATCTGGAAGTGGGCGGTGATGATTTCTACGTTGACCTGCTCTTTTATCACTTGCGCTTGCGTTGCTACGTCGTGATTGACCTGAAAATGCGCGGCTTCAAACC
>JAYVJN010000007.1:0-6477 GCA_043769325.1 Acidobacteriota bacterium | reverse complement strand
GATGCGTTGGCGTTGCCTTCGTCAACCGAGGCTTACTCTTTGGTCGTGAGCGAGGCGATTACCTTCGGGTTGCCGGTCATTGTCAGCGACCAAGTGGGCTGCGTCGGGGCCGAAGATACGGCGCGGCCCGGTGTCAATGCGTTTGTGTTTCCCTGTGGTGATGTTGAGCGTTTACAAGAACTGCTCGTTGCGCTCTCCCAAAATCGGGAACTTTGTGCGAAAATGGCGCGGGCTTCGGAGGAAATCTCTTTAGCGCAGGATGTTACCGTTGCGGCGCGGGCTTTATCTGTCGCCGCGCACGACTTACAAAACTTAGGCCGGCGTTAGTTATTGGCACTGAGACTGACCACTGACCACTGCTTTATGGGTATTTTTCGGGATTTTTGCGCGTTTTTCTTTTATCTCAGCATCGCTGCGGTTCTGATTGGATTTTTCACCGAATCAGAATCGGTGATGGCTGCGGCCACTTTTGCGGCTGGATTGACATATGCGGCGCGTGATTATTTCGATACCAAGCCAGGCCGGATTAACGTCATGACGTTTTATGCGGCGTTTGGCGCATTGTGGTTTGGGATGTCGAATTTCTTGGGTTACTGGGCCGAGGGCCGCGTGTATGAAGAGATGTTCTTCGACTTTGAAATCCGCGAATTCTTCTTTCAAGGGCAAATCATTGCTACGCTGGCCGTTATCATCCCGCTTTTATCCTACGACGTAATCGAACGAAATTTCGGCACCAAGATGCGCCTGACGGTGCCAAAAATTGGCTTTGATATGCCGGATTGGTTATTGTTGCGCTGCGGTTTTATCTTTTTCGCGGCGTCCTGGATACCCTACGGCCTGGACATGAACCTGGCGTTTCTGGGCATTTTGGCTTCGCTTTTGTCGTTAGGCACATACATCGCAATTTTTTCGCTCAATTCGCGTTGGTTGGTTGACCCGCGCCCGCAATGGCCCGCTTGGATGCGTTGGTTGCCTTTGCTGATGGCTTTGAGCGAATCGGCGTATTTCGCGGTTTTTGGCGGCGAACGCGGGCGCGTGGCCTGGCCTCTGGTGGCGTTTTCCTTGCCCTTTGTGTTGCATAAAAAGATAAACTGGAAAACAGCCTTTGTGGGGGTCTTGTTCTTCGCCTCATTCGCATTTGTCTTCAAGCAGTTAGCCGAAACGCGCCGCTCTTTGTGGGGTGCTGACCGTATCCAATATGTGTTACAAAAACTCTCGCCTGACGAAGCCCAACCCGTTTTAGCCTCTGACGTTTCCGATGCTGACCGCGAGGACACAACCGGCGTAATGCGTCTGATGGCGCGGCTTTCGACCTTTAACCAGTTAAGCCAGGTTTATCGTTTATCGGTGGAAGATGGATATTACAACGGCGAAACGATGGCCTATATGGTGTACGTTTTCATTCCGCGCGTGCTTTGGGCTGACAAGCCGTTAGTTGCGCCGGGCCAGTGGTTTGCGTCTAAGTTGGGGCGCGGCCAGCGGCTGGAAGGCGGCGGGTTCAGTAACGCCATTAACATGACGATTCCGGGCGAACTGTATCTGAATTTCGGCTGGCTGGGCGTGGTGTTTGGCCTCATTGGATTGACCGCAATGTATTTTATGTTTTGGGAGGCTGCTTGTCAGGGCGGAGAAGTGGGTAACATTCTCGGCCATGCCTTCGCGTTCGCGTTATTGTATCAGGCTATTTTCAATGGTTCGCACTTCGGCGGCGTGGTCAATCTGACGATGTGGTACCTGCTCTTTCTCGCGTTAACCTATATCGTCGTTACCATTGTCCAACAAGGACGCTGGGGTATGTTCCAACGCGACAAAACAGCACCTTCACTCAGTATTTTGCCGCCATCGTCAGCGAAAATTTAAGCTGGAACTTACGTTACGCAGTCGTTTAGAGTTACGCTTTTAAGCGTGCCGGGCGGCGTAAAACTCACGCTTGAAAGCGTAACTCTAACTTATAACTTTTACTCGCCTGCTTACAGCGTAATTTGAGTTAAACTGTGACACGCTTGTTTCCACCTTTCGTATGAATCTTACTGTACTGCGCCGTCTGGCTTGGATTGCCGGCGGCGCGGCTTTACTTTTAGGTTTGTTGACGTTAACGCGCAGCCCTCTGGTGTGGCGCGATGAAATGCCATTCGCAGCGATTTCGTACTCTTTGTTCAATGGCGGAAGCGGTGCGCCGACGATTCTGGCTGAAGATTCTCGTTTTCCTATCACTACTTTCTTTTATGGCCCAATGTTTTTTTGGCTGGGCGCGGTTTCTTTCAAAGTATTTGGCTTTTCCATCTTTAGCTTTCGTCTGATTTCCTGGTTGGGCGGTTTCCTGTTGGCGGCGGCGGCGGCGGCTTTGGTTCGTGTTCTGGGCGGTTCGCGCAATTGGGCGGCGGCTTGTTGGGCTTTGGTTTTACTCTCGCCGGAACTTGGCTCAACCCTCACTAACGGGCGCATGGACACGCTGGCGGTGGCTGGTATCTTGGGCGGCCTGGCCCTGTTTTTGCGCGGGCTGAAAGAGGATTCGTGGGTCTTCCCCGCTCTGTCCGGTTTAGTTTGGGCCGCGACGGTTTTGACTACGCCGCGCACTTTGCAGTTTTTCCTGTGCCTGGCTTTGGCCGCGCCGTTTTGTTGGCGTGGCGTGGCGTGGCGCAAATTTGCGGCGCGTTTTGTTGTTAGCGGCGCATTGACGGCGGCGGCTTTGGGCGCGTGGTTGTGGTCACAGGGCGAGACGCCGCTTTCGTGGCTGCGTTATTTGCTTTATATCGGCGGCTTTGCGCGGCCTTACAGTGTGATTGGCGGCTTTTGGCGGCTGCGTCCGACGCTGCTTTGGGTGTTGACGCCGTTAGTTTGCGCGATGTTGCTGGCGGTTTGGCGTTGGCGCGGCGGCGCGTGGCAAACGGGGCGCAGGGATTTGCTTTGGGTGTCGTTGGCTTTGGGCGGGCAAAGCGGATTGATTTTCCTGACGATGGCGCGGCCCGAAAGCTACCCGATTTTCTGGGGTTTGCCGTTGTTAGTTGTTGTGTTGGCGACACTTGCCACGCAGTTGCCCCCGGCGGCAACGCGCGCTTTGTGCATCGCATTGGTTTTGGCGGCGTGCGCCAACGGCGGTTTACGGGCCGTCAAAATGTTGAACCTGGCGGCTTCGTGGGCGGCGCGTGACTCACAGCGGTTGGAAGATTTTGCGCGGCAAAATATCCCTGCCGGTTCGCGTGTCATCGGCCCGGCGGAGTTTTACTTTTACGCGGTGGAGCGGGCCGGTTCGACATACCGTTTCCACGAACCTTTGCGTGACGCTTATTTTCCGTTTCTCGAAAATAAACTCAACCCCGCGTTTCCGGCGGCGCAACGGCAAACATTTCCGGCTCATTTCCTGTGGTGGCCGGTAGGCAAGCCCTTACCTGCCAGTTGCCGTTGCACGGAAGCCAATCGCGTGGCAACTTACACGCCGCCCGTCGCAAATAGTTGGCTCAAGCGTTGGCGCAATAATGGCGGCGGCTATCCTCCAGCCGGCCTGTACCGCATTCAGCCCTGGGTACCGTAAGCCAAAATCAAGCAACCCCTCAAGCCTGACGGCACTCTTAGCAAGTTGGCCGCGACTTTGAAATAGAGATTAGGCCAGGTTTGTAAAATGAGTTTGGTTTGACCCACATTGCAGAAACACGCACTACGTCAAGTGTGTTATGTTTGACGCCCTTACTTTGTGCGGGCTTCCGCAATGTGGGTTACTTTATTTTAAGATAATTCTCAGAGGTTTAATAAATGTTGGATAAAATCGTTACTCTTCGTCGCCTCCAAGTGTTTTTTGCGCTTGGCGGCGGCTTGCTATTCGTCGTCACTTTAGCTTTTGACGCTTTTGCGCAAGGCCAAGGCAAACCCAAAAAGGTCAATGCAGCGACGGTTTACGCGGCTAATTGCGCTCGCTGTCACGGCGCGGACGGCAAAGGCACGGCCCTCGGCCAATCTCTCGAAACGCCGGATTTATCGGATGTTGATTTACAAAATAATATGTCTAACGCAAAAATCCGTCGCGTAATCCTCAATGGCGACGGCCCGATGCCGGCGTTCAAGTCTAAGTTGACGGCGGCGCAAGTAACGGCTTTGACCGGCTATGTTCGTGGATTCAAAGGGAAATAAGGGTTTATAAAGAGCGGGGCAAGCCGCCCTTCCTAACCTGTCAGGTTGGTTGAAGGGCTTGGTGAAAACCGTCGCTGATGCTTGACCGGCCAATAAACTCTGCCCGCTCAACTACCTGGCAGGTCGGGAAGGGTGGCTTGCCCCCGCTGCTTTAGGTATTGGTATAGCCAAAGGCCGCCAGTTTTTCCATCGTCAAACCGCTTTCGGCGCGTCCGACAGTCATTATGCGTTCAACGTATTTGGCGATGATGTCGGCTTCCAGGTTCACCTCGTCGCCGGCCCGTAGGGTGGCGAAATTGGTTAACTGCCAGGTTTTGGGAATCACGGCAATCTCAAAATAATCGTCAGCCAGGGCCGCGATGGTCAGGCTCACGCCTTCTACCGCCACCGACCCCTTAAAGACCAGATAGCGGGCGATTTCCGGCGGATAGCCCACGCGCACGGCCCACGAACCGCCTTGCTCCGTCGCGCTCAGGAATCGCCCGCAAGCGTCAACGTGGCCCTGCACGATATGGCCGCCCAAGCGCGTCGTGGGCGTCACGGCGCGTTCCAGATTGACCCGCGCCCCGCTTCGCAAACGCCCCAACGTCGTGCGCCGCAGCGTCTCGCCCGAAACATCCGCCGCGAAAGAATCTGCCGTTAAATCCAACGCCGTCAGGCACACGCCGTTGACCGCCAGCGAATCGCCCTCACGGGTATCTTCCAAGACCACGCGGGCCGCGATGGTCACACGCGCTCCGTCGCCGCGCCGTTCAAGAGCGCGAATCGCGCCTAGTTCTTCAATGATGCCAGTGAACATACAGTGATTTACTTGCGCCGGCCAAAGATGTCTTTGGCGGGCAGTGTTTTGGTGGATAAATCGTCAACGTAGTTTTTCGCTTTTAGCAGCCTTGCGCCGGTCAATTCGGTGACTCTTTGAATGGCGTCCCTCTGCTTGCCGCCGCCGATGAGACGTTTTAGTTCCGCGACTATTTCGGGCGGCAATTTGACCGCGCCGGTTTTGGCGTCAAGCGGATACTGCGCCGGCGTTTTCTCGCGGATGGTCTCAAAAGCTTGTTCAAGAAATTCCAGCGTATTCAGGAAACTCTGCCGCACATCCTCTTTTTCCGGTAATTTTCTCATGATTTCAATGTGCCAGCCAACATATTAAGCAGGTCAGAGAAGGTATTCCGGCGTTTAGAGTTACGCCTTGAGGCGTGAAAGGCGGCGTAAAACTCACGCCTCAAGGCGTAACTCTAACCTTCAAAAGCAGGGCTGTAATGAATTGCCGCGTTTTCTCTATGGCGTAAAATTCTCTAAAACCGGCGCGTCGTTTCTTTCGAGTAAAGCCAGGGCCGCTGCGATGATGCGGTGTTGGAGCGCGGCGTTGTGGGGTTCGCCCAAAGGGTAGCCCAACGGGTATGGCACGAACAGGGCGCGGGCGGGGCGCAGCGTGGCCGTTACTTCGCGGAGCAGGGAAAGCGAGACGGCGGCGATGCGGTCGCGTTCGAGTTGGGCTTGAATCAAACACACGGTTTGGTTGCACATCGGTCAGACGGGCGTGAGAAAAACCGCGTCCACGCCGTCCTCTTGGAGTAAACGCGCAACCTCCGGCGCGGTTTCGTTTAGCAACACGCGGGGGCCGACAATCGAACCCATAAAACTAAAGTGGCGGTGGTTTAACGCGCCGATTGCGCCTTGCGCCAGGAGTTCGCGGAAGCGTTCCAACGGAAAGGCTAGGTTGCGGTCTGCTGCAATGCCGGAATGGTCAAAGGAATTGCTGCGGTGGCCTTCGCTGAGGCTTGAGAGTTCCACGTCGTTGGGGATTTCGCGGAAGCCGGCGTCGCCCATTTTGATGGCTTTGTCGAAGGGCGTCTGCTCCGGCAAATGCAGGGCGGCGGTGGTGATAAGCGCAAAACGCGCCTCGCGCAGGGGCTTACGCAAGGGCGCAACGGGCGTCGGGTTGAGCGCGTAACGCCCGAACGGGTAGCCCTTCATAAAAAGCCGCGTGACGGTTGCCAAATCGCTGTAAGTCGCCATAGAGTTGCCTTTCCTAACCGTTTGGATTATACACCTGCGGGGAGATATGAGTAACGCTGAAGAGACAGTTTTATGGGCCGACGGCTTGCGTTTGCAGCCGATGTGGTTGACGCCGGCGGCAGAGATTTACGAGGCGGCGCGGGCTTCGCAACGCGAAATCGGGCGTTGGATGGAGTGGTGTCACGAAAATTATCAGCAGCATGAAACTGAGGAGTTTCTGGCACTGCTGCCCGCGTCTTGGGAACGCGGGGACGGCTTCTGTTTCGCCATCCATGACGCGGAGTCACAGCGTTTTCTGGGCAGTGTAGGGCTCAACAATTTCCACCCGTTGCA
>JAYVJN010000006.1:0-2732 GCA_043769325.1 Acidobacteriota bacterium | reverse complement strand
GTGGGCCTCTTTTATATGGCAAACGCCGGTTACGACCCGCGCGAAGCCCCAAAAGTCTGGCGGCGTCTGCTCGACGCGCAAGGAAAGCAAAGCCAATCTAAAACCTTTTTCGCCGCCACCCATTCGCGGCCCGAAGACCGCCTGAAAAACCTCAACCGCGAGATTGCCCGCAACTATTTCGGCAAAGATTTCAGCCGCACGGAAATGGGCGCCGAACCTTATCTGGTCAACGCCGGACTATTTTTTGGCTGGGTTACAATTACCGCCCCGCCCAAAGCGGCCAACCCCAAAAGTATCGCGCCGACCAAGCCCAACGACAAGAAATCCACGCCGCCAGCCAAGCCCAAAAAGCCAAAACCCTGAATTATAATGGAGAATGGAGAATGGAGAATTAAGAATACCCTTCCGGCAATTCTCCATTCTCCATTTTCCGCTCTCCATTACAACTCGATTTGCCGCGCTGATAAAATCGGGTCAAAAGCTTGCAGTTGGTTGATGGTCACGGCGTTGGCCGGAGTGTCGGTTTCGATGACGGACACCGCCTCGCCGCCTTCGGTTTCGCGGCCCAGGTGAAAGCGGCTGATGTTGACTTTCTGTTCGCCCAAAACATTGCCGATGCGCCCGATGACGCCTGGCACGTCGCGGTGGCGCGTCAGAATCAGATGCCCGTGCGGGACAACTTCCACGCGGAAGCCGTTGATTTCCGTGATGCGTCCTTCATTGCCGGGGCCGAAAAGGGAACCGGAAACACTTCTTTCGCGCTCCGCGCCCATCGCTCGCGCCGAGATGTCGGGCGTTTCGGGACTGGTGTTTTGGGTAAAGGAAATCGTGACGTTGATGCCGCGCTCTTCGGCGATATGAAAGGCATTGACCACATTGACGCGCTCCGACATGGCGCGTAACAAACCGGCCAGAAAGGAGCGCGTGACCGGCGCGGCTTCCAGTTTGGTCAACTCGCGGGCGTATTCGATTTTCACGCCGTGCACGCCGCCCTCGACGGTTTGCGCCAGAAAACGCCCCAAACTATTTGCCAGCGTGAGATACGGTTGCAATGTTGTAAGTTCACTCGCGCCCACGCTTGGCGCGTTCACCGCGCCGCGCAGTTCGCCCGACGCCAAATAATCGCGCATCTGTTCGGCGACAGTCACAGCCACACCTTCCTGCGCTTCCGTCGTCGAAGCCCCCAAGTGCGGCGTGACAATCACGTCATCGCGCGAAAGCAAAGGATGGTCGGCGGGCGGCGGTTCGGTGGAGAAAACATCCAACGCCGCGCCCGCCACGATGCCGTCGTCGAGGGCTTTCAACAAGGCTTCTTCATCCACCAGACCGCCGCGCGCGCAGTTGATAATACGCACCCCGCGCTTCATTTTGGCGAAAGCCGCCGCGCCGATGATGCCGCGCGTTTCATTGGTCATCGGCGTATGGACGGTGATAAAATCGGCTCTGCTAAACACTTCGTCAAGCGAGACGCTTTCAATGTCTAACTCGCCGGCTTGCTCCGGCCCCAGAAACGGGTCAAAGGCCACGACCTTCATCGCAAAGCCCTGCGCCCGCGCTGCCACCACGCGCCCAATGCGGCCCAAACCCACGATGCCCAAAGTCTTGCCGCGCAATTCCACACCAACAAACTTCTTCTTTTCCCACTTGCCCGCCTTGAGCGAAGCGCACGCTTGTGGCACTTTACGCGCCAACGAGACGAGCAAAGCCATCGTGTGTTCGCCTGTGGTGATGGTGTTGCCGTCGGGCGCGTTCATCACCACGATGCCGCGCCCCGTAGCAGCCTTCACGTCAATGTTATCCACACCCACACCGGCCCGCCCGATAACGCGCAAATTCTTCGCCGCCTCCATCACTTCGGCGGTTACTTTCGTCTCGCTTCGCACAATCAAACCCGCGCAATCGGCTACGGCGGCATCTAAATCCGCGCCCTTCAAACCGGTCTGTTTCACGACCTCAAAACCTGCATTCTGCAACGGCAAGAGGCCGCTTTCCTTAACATCATCTGCGACAAAAATCTTCATTGATACTCCTAAAAAAATGACAAAATTACTTTGTGAAAAAAGCCACGAAGCCAGTAGCTTAACACAAACTGCCTTAATGCTGTGTTACGCCAGGCTAAATCGTGGCTGAAATTATTCTAATCGTTCGATTTAGAAAATTAACATAGTCAACGAAGCGATAACTAAAAGCGACGCCGAAGCATAAATTCCCGCCATCGCGTCGTCTGCCATACCGCCCAGCCCGCCGGGCAAATCTTCCAATGCCCGCGCCGGATAAGGCTTCAAAATGTCGAACAGGCGAAACAGCAAAAAACCGACCAAGAGCAAGCCCCAACCGGCGGCGCGCGGCAGAAACAGATAAGTTATCAATTGCCCGACGATTTCGTCCACGATAACGACGCTAGGGTCTTTCTTGCCGGTCAGCTTTTCCAAACGCGACGCCGCCCACACGCCGACGAGAAATAACGCCAACACCAACACCAACGCCGCGCAAGATTCCAGCGTCTCCGCACCCGTCGCTGACAGCCCGCGCCCACGCGCCCACAGTTGCCACTGCGCGTCCACCCCACGCCAGGCCACAAACAGCCCCACGCCCACCGCCGAACCCCACGTCCCCGGCGCAACGGGTATCAACCCCACGCCCCAGGTCGCCAAGGCCAACGCGCCGTAATCCGCGCCGCCCAAACGCTGGCCGCGAATCGCCGCCCATTCACCTTTGGGCTTTTTAATCAC
>JAYVJN010000005.1:0-3726 GCA_043769325.1 Acidobacteriota bacterium | reverse complement strand
TTAAGGAAATTTGTGGTTTTGTGATAATTTGTCTTCAAGCAAATCTATGAACGAACCACTTTTCGGAATCGCAAACCTGGATGGATATATCGTTATTGGAATCATCCTGTTTTTCAGCCTACTGGAAACAATCGCGGGTTATCTGGCGACTACCAAACGCAGGTTTAGCGATTGGCTTCAGGAAGCGGGCGGTTTCTTAGCCCTCTCTTTTGTCTTCAAGCCGTTGATTATTTTTGCGGCTTTTTCGCTGGGCAAATGGCTGTTGCCCAACGCGCAAAACGTGGTCGCCCACGCGAATTTGTTAATCGGATGTGTCGTTTATTTGTTGGTTGACGATATTTTGCAATACTGGTATCACCGTTTCGGTCACGAATACCAATTTCTTTGGAAATTGCATCGCCCGCACCATCAGGCCGAAGAAATGGGCTTTTTCGTGTCGTATCGCAACGCGGGTTTGTACTATTTGCTGATGCCGAATATCTGGTGGGTGGGCCTGTTCATTTTTCTCGGCGGGGCCAAAGCGGTGGCGCTTGGGTTAGTAGCCAAGCAGATAATTATCATCAGTTCACACAGCACCGTTCGCTGGGATGAATTTCTTTATAAACATAAGTTTCTCAACCCTTTAACGACCATCCTGGAACATATTTTCATTACGCCCGCGTTTCATTACGCGCATCACGGCAAGTCAATGATTGACGGCGTCAGCGACCCGAACGGAAATTTCGGCAATATGTTTTCGCTTTGGGATCAGTTATTTGGCACGGCGAAATTCACCCGCCAATTTCCTGTCGCGTTAGGTTTGGTAAATGACCCGAAAGATAAGTGGACGGCGAGTTATTTCTACCCGTTAGTCGCCTCCGATAAACCACACAGCGAACTCGCGCGCGGACTTAAAAAAGAGGTCACTACAAAATTAGAACCGGCGGTCTGCGCGTTTGCCGAAGGCGAAAAATACTTGTGGTGTCGTTGTGGGCGAAGTAAAAACCAGCCATTTTGCGACGGTTCGCATCATGGAACAAAGTTTAAACCCTTGCTTTGCGCGGCAAAACGCGAAGGCAAGGCCAAGCTATGCAATTGCAAACTAACGCAAAAACCGCCCTTCTGCGACAACTCCCATGCCAAAAGTCAAAAATTCCGGTAAACAATCTTGCCGTCGAAAACGGTCATCCCGACGCGGATTTTGTGTAAATCACGCGGCGCAACCGTGAACGGGTTGGCGTCTAAAACGACGAAATCCGCCAGCATATTGGGTTTGAGTTGGCCTTTCGCGCCTTCTTCAAACGAGGCAAACGCGCCGTTTACGGTGTACGCCGCAAGCGCGGTGGCGACGGAAACGCGGTGTTGCGGTTGCCAGCCGGCGGGTGGTTCGCCTTCGATGGTCTGGCGGTTGACGGCGTTGTGCAGACCGCGCACGGGGTCAAGGCTGATGCTCGCCGGATGGTCGCTGCTAAAGATGAGTATCGCGCCCGCTTTTTCCAACGCACGCCAAGCAAAGCCGCGACTCGTCCTGTCCGGCCCGATGTTGGCTGACCAGACATCCACCGTGCCGGGGTCGGCGTGAATCGGTTCCATTGAAGCGATAACGCCCAATTTCTTAAAACGCGGAATGTCTTCTGCGTCAATGGTTTCGATGTGTTCGACGCGAAAACGCGAATCGCGCTTGCCGTTTAGTTTGACGGCGTGGGCGAAGGAATCCAAAGCCATTCGCACGCCCTTGTCGCCGATGGCGTGAATGTAAACCTGCAAGCCCGCTTTGTCGGCCATTGCCACGACGTTATTGAGTTGCTCTTGTGTGTAGGCGGGCGAACCGGCGGTGTCGGGCTTATTCGCGTAGGGCGTAAGCATGGCGGCGGTGTAGGTTTCGATAACGCCGTCCACTACGAGTTTCACGGCCCCCACGCGCAGACGCGGGCCGCTGTATTTCTTGGCTAAAGCAGCAATGCGGTCAATCTCGGCTTGTTTGGTATTGGGGCCAACCGAGATGGCAAAGGTCACCCGTAAGGATAGTTCGCTGCTTTTCAGAAGTTCTTCGTAAAGCTCGACTTCGCTTTGAGAACCGCCGGCGTTTTGAATGCTGGTCAGGCCCAACGCGCTGGCTTCCTTGAGTCCGCGCCGCAAGGCCAGCAGGTTAAACTCGCGTGTCGGGGCCGGTATGTGGCGTGTGACCAAACCCATCGCGCCCTCTTTCAGCACACCCGTCGGCTCTTTGGTCTTTTCGTCCACGACCAACTCGCCAAAGCCCGTAAACCTAGATTCTGCCGTAACTTTGCCAATCTCCAACGCCTGGCTGTTGACCCACACCGTATGCCCGTCATACGAACTGAGCGACACGGGCCGGTCTTTGACCACCGAGTCCAAATCGGCCTTCGTCGGCAAGCGCTGGCCCGGCATATTAGAGTATTCCCAACCACCGCCGGTTATCCAGAGCGCGTCCGGGTTTTCCCGCGCAAAACGCGCAATGCGTTCCTGCATCTCTGCCAAAGACTTCGCGCCGTTCAAATCAACCGTAAATCTACTGCGCGAACTGCCCGTGAAATGAATGTGCGAATCGTTAAGGCCCGGCATCACAAAACGGCCTTGAAGGTCAATAACCTGTGTGCCTTTCATAAAAGTGCGGCGAACGGTTTTATCCTCGCCCACCGCCACAATTTTCTCGCCCTTCAACGCCAACGCGCTGGCCCAAGGCTGCTGCGGATTACCCGTCCAAATGCGCCCATTGAAAAGGCCCATATCGGCCTGCGCGTAAAATGGCGCGACCAAAATCAGAAAGCACAACACAACGGCGATAAGTTTCAGCTTTTGCATAGCAGTATGGTATTTTCCTGTCAGAAAATTAGGCGTGAGTAACTTTAGAGCAAAATACTTGAATTGCAAACTGTAATGGGCTTCATAAATCAATGAAAAGATGTTAGCACACTATGTACACCCAAAAGATGACTGTCTTTAGGCGGCTTTTGGCAAGCTGGTTCCTTTGCCTGGCAGCATTATCAGCGCAAGCACAACCCCAAAATGAGGTGGCAGCGCGGAATGCGGTGAGTTCGTTTTACCGCTCACACATTAAACAACAAAAGTTGTTCACCGCCAGAAGTGTAAGACTGTGGCGCAGTTCGATTACCCCCGAACTATATCAAGCATTGCTCTACGAATTGAAAAGACAAGCGAATTATTTGAGAGCCAACCCTGGCAATAAACCATTTTTTGAGGGCGGCGACCCGTTTATCGAATTTTCAGACGGTTATCCTACTGCTTTTAGCATTGGCAGAATCATTATTTTAGGGGGTAAGGCCTATACCAAATTGAGCCTGGCGTTCACTAATTCAACCGGCAAATGGAAAGATTATGACTCACTCGCATTACAAAGAATCAATGGTCGTTGGTTGGTGAGCGACAGGGGCAGCAATTTGCTAAAGACACTTCGCAGGCGTAAATACTGAGTTAAAGGCTATTTGTAAACGACTTATGAAAGAGAAAGTTCGCATTGCCGGTGGGCAAGGGTTTTGGGGCGATATGCTGGATGCGCCGGTGCGCCAGGTGACGGAAGGCCCCGTGGATTATTTGATGTTGGACTATCTGGCAGAAGTCACGATGTCCATTATGCAAAAACAACGCGCGCGTGACCCACAGGCGGGATATGCGCGGGATTTCGTGCCGTTGATGCGTGAGATTTTGCCGGTCTGCGTGGAGCGCGGCATTAAAGTTATGGCGAACGCGGGCGGCGTCAATGTG
>JAYVJN010000004.1:0-19521 GCA_043769325.1 Acidobacteriota bacterium | reverse complement strand
AGACCGCGACGGCGGCGGCGGTTCGCGCCTGTGTTAGCGCAACGCGGCTTCTTACTGCCGGCTGCCGGCTGCTGGCTGCCTGCTGCCGCGTTGCGGCCTGCCCCACCAAGCATCTTGCAGAAACACGCACTTCGTCAAGTGTGTTTGACGCCCTTACTTCGTGCGGGCTTCTGCATTTATTTTTGCTCTGTTACTTGGCCGTTGGTTTCAGCAAAGAACCGTAATTCTTTCGTCAGGAAAATAGGCCGTGATTTGGGGGAGAATGATAATGGAACGTCAAAAGGCAAAACATTTACGCTGGCTTTGGCTGGTTATAGTGGCGGTTTTTGCAGCCGCGCAGCCGTTCGCGCAAGGCGTTGGCAGCATTAATACGGCGAAAAACGAAAGCGCGCGCAGCAATAGTGGCGGCTCAAGCGCCTCTTTTCGCCGCGTGTTGAATAAAACAGCACCGAAAAGGGTGAAACCCAAGCCCGCGCCGGTGGCCGCCAAAGGCAAAGGCAAACGCCCCGCCGCGCCCAAGTTGGATGCCGACGATTACTTTGAGCAAGGTGAGGATTTTGCCCAAGCAAAAAAGTATCAGGAAGCTTTGGCGAATTACCGTCAGGCACTTCGTTTGCGCCCCAGGTTTGCCGCCGCTTTGTACGAAATCGGCTGGATTTACAATGATTTAGAGAGATTTAACGAGGCTTTGCCGCCGTTGGAAGAGGCTCTGCGCTATCAAGCCAATTACCCCGAAGTCTATAATGAGCTTGGCTACGCGCACCGCAAACTTGGCAAGTTCAGCGAGGCGGCAGAGAATTACCGGCAGGCTGTGGCGCAACGTCCCGATTATGCGCTGGCCTTGTTTGGTCTCGGCGATTGTTATTATTACGGCACCAAAGAGTATAAACCGGCGTTGGAGGCTTACCAACGCGGGCTGCGTCTGGATAAAGCGGAGCGTCCGCAAGTGCAGTTCAACACCGGCTGGATTCTCAACGAGTTGGAACGCTACCCGGAAGCCATCGGTTATCTGGAAAAGGCTTTGCAACAACAACTGGAACGCCCCGAAACCGCTTACGCCGAGTTGGGTTACGCTTTTTCTAAACAGGGCAAGAACAACGAAGCCATTGCCAATTATCGCCGCGCCATGCAAGTAAAACCGGATTACGCGCCAGCCTTTTTTGGCCTTGGCGAGGTTTATTTCAACGCCAAACAGTGCGCTGACGCTGCGCCGGTTTATGTGTCGGGCCTCCGCTTAGACCCACAAAACGCGCTTGCGCAATACCGCGTGGGCTATTGTTACAACGATATAGGCAAATTTGCCGAATCAATTGCGCCGTTGCGCGAAGCCATCCGTCTCAAACCTGAGTACAACGCCGCGCTGATTGAACTCGGCTATTCGTATAACAAGCTCAAGCAATACGCCAACGCGCTCGGCATCCTTAATCAAGCACTGCAAAATGAACCTAAGAATAGCCTGGCCTATTACTACATAGGCATTAATTATCTCGACTGGGGCCGGCGCAATGAGGCGATACAAACCTACCGCACCTTGCAGAGCATTGATAAAAACCGCGCCCAGCAATTGCTTGACGCTATCAACAAGAGATAATGCGTGTTTTGGTGTCGCAGTTATGGCCCGACGAATGTTTGTTTGCCACAAACTTTATTTGTAGAATTGCGGATATGAGATTCACGCTGCCGGGAGTATATCCGATTACTGACGCGAAGATTTCCGGCTTGTCTCACGCGGAGCAAGTAAGGCGTTTGTGCGCCGGCGGCGCAACGCTTGTGCAACTGCGCGAGAAACGTCTCAGCCCGCGTGAGTTTTATAGTGAGGCGGAGGCGGCCCTGCGGGTGGCGCGGGAATATGGCGCAAAGTTAATCATCAATGACCGCGCTGATTTAGCTTTAGCGTTGGGCGCAGACGGTTTACATATTGGGCAGAATGATTTACCGCCGGAAGCCGCGCGGCGTTTGTTAGGTGAAGAGGCAATCATCGGTTTTTCCACGCACAGCTTAACGCAAGCCGTAGCCGCTGCGCAAATGCCGCTTGACTACCTGGCCTTGGGGCCAATCTTTGGCACGTCAACGAAAGAAACCCCCGACCCTGTCGTCGGACTTGACGGGCTGCGCCGTGTGCGCAAAGCGGTTGGCGACACACTTCCTCTCGTCGCTATCGGCGGTATCACACCAGCCAACGCACGCGCCGTTTGGCAAGCCGGCGCGGATTCAATTGCTGTTATTAGCTGTCTTTTGGCAGACGCCCAAACCATTTCTCAGCAACTTCACGATATGTTTGCCCTATCCCGTAATTGAAAAGCGCAACGCAGAGAACCCCGGCGTCTGCCAGCGTTCTCTGCGTTGCGAGTATCGGCTAAATTGTTAAGCCACAGCGATTTCCGGCATCAGGTAAACATCCTGAATGGCATTGAGCAAAGCCGCGCCTTCGTTCATCGGGCGTTGGAAAGCTTTGCGGCCTGAGATTAACCCCATGCCGCCGCCGCGTTTGTTGATGACGGCAGTGCGGACGGCTTCGGCCAAATCGGTAGCACCTTTGGATTCGCCGCCGGAATTGATAAGACCGCAACGTCCCATGTAGCAATTGGCGACCTGGTAACGCACCAAATCAATCGGATTATCTGACGAAAGTTCGGTGTAAATTTTCTCGCTGGTTTTACCGTAAGGGCTTTCCGCGCCGAGAATCTTGAAGCCGCCGTTACGTTCGGGCAATTTCTGTTTGATAATGTCAGCCTGAATGGTGCAGCCGAGGTGGTTGGCCTGGCTGGTTAAATCGGCGGCGGTATGGAGGTCGCCGTGTTCTTTGGTTTTGAAAGCGTCGTTACGCAAATAGCACCAAAGAATCGTCGCCATACCCATTTCGTGAGCCATCGCAAAGGCTTGCGCGACATCTACGATTTGCCGCGCGGATTGCTCAGAACCAAAGTAAATCGTCGCGCCGACGGCCACCGCGCCCATATCGCGGCACTGCTTAATCGTGCCGTACATGACCTGGTCGGCCTTGTTCGGATAGGTCAGCAGTTCGTTGTGATTGATTTTGACGATGAAAGGGATTTTGTGGGCGTATTTGCGCGCCACAATGCCCAAGACGCCATATGTCGAAGCGACGGCGTTGCAACCACCTTCAACGGCGAGTTTGACGATATTTTCGGCGTCGAAGTAAATCGGGTTCGGCGCGAAAGACGAACCGGCGGAATGTTCGATGCCCTGGTCAACCGGCAGTATGGACAAATAACCCGAACCGCCCAAGCGTCCGGTATCGAACAGTGATTGTAAAGACCGCAGCACAGCCGGCGTGCGGTCGGAGTTAAGCCAAATACGATCCACAAAATCTCCACCAGGCAGGTGGATTTGCTCTTTGGCGATGGTGTTACACTGGTGTCCCAGTAATGATTCTGCGCTGTCGCCCAACAATTCTTCAATTTTGCTCAAACTAGCGGCGGCGCGTGCGACTTCAGCCATGTTGGATAGCTCCTCTCTCTTTTGGGGAAAATGACGTTACTTGACAACTTACGCGGCTCACAAGGCCAACGGTTCTGTCAGCAAAGCAAAGACAGCAGATAATTTATTCCCGCCGCGCATGATTTTGCCCAAAACCGCCACTAAGTATAGCACAAGTGCCGGATTTAGCCGTCTCACAAAAAAACGCCGCTCCCACCGCTTTTGCCTATAAAAATCTTGCCACGAATGGCAATTCAAGATAGAATCTGTCACGTCGTCCCCTTAAACGTCGCGGAAGCTATGTTGCCCATAGCTTTAACGAAACAATTCTCGCTACCTCCAGGCCCCGGTCATGGAGCACCGCTAAAGGTAACTTAAACATTATGAATAAGCCTCATAGTCTTCTTCACTGTCTTCTCGCTCTTTTAACCATTACCCTCTTTTCCTGGCCCGCCTTCGCCGGCGACGAATGGAAGCCCATCAGCCCCGCTGACTTAGCCGCGAAAACGCCGGTGGTAGAAAAAGACGCCGATGCCGAAGCTCTCTTTTGGGAAGTGCGTGTGGACGACAGTTCCACTGAAGACCTGGCGCTCAAACATTATGTGCGCCTCAAGATTTTCACGGAACGAGGTAAGGAAAAGTATAGCAAGTTCGAGATTCCGTTTTTTAAAGGAACCAAGGTCAAAGATGTGGCGGCGCGGGTTATCAAAGCTGACGGCACAATCGTCGAAATCAAAAAAGAAGACATCTTTGAGCGCACCCTTATCAAAGCGGATGGCCTCAAGTTGAAGGTCAAATCATTTGCGGTGCCTAATATAGAGCCAGGCGTGATGCTTGAGTATCGTTACCGTGAGGTCATTGAAAACGGCGATGCCAATATGAGTTTGCGTCTTCAGCGAGATATTCCGATTCAAACCATTTCTTATTATGTGCGGCCTTATGCCGGCGTGCGCGCATTGGCTTATCAAACCTTTAACGTGCCACCAGACGTTAAGTTCGTTAAAGAAAAGGATAACTTTCATCGTATCACTATGACCAATGTTCCAGCATTACGCGAGGAACCGCGAATGCCACCCACAGATGAAGTCCGCTCTTGGATACGAATTTACTACGTCAACCCAGGCACCCACCCTACCACTTATTGGAACGACATTACCGGTATTCTGTTTAATGTTTACAAAGATTACCTGAAGCCTAATGACGAGGTTAAACGTAAAGCGCAAGAAGTCGTTGGCAATGCGGCGACCCAGGAAGAAAAACTGGCCCGTCTTTACGAATTTTGCCAGACGCAAATTCGCAATATCACGTTTGACCAGACTTTGACGCCGGATGACCGCAAAAAATTGAAGAGCAACAAATCACCGGGCGATACGCTTAAACGCCTGGCCGGGGATGCTGCAGATGTTGATTTGCTTTTTGGTGGTATGGCAAAAGCCTTGGGGATAGATGCTCGTGTGGCCTGGTCAGGCGACCGGAGTGAATTGTTTTTCAACCCTAAAATGACGCATATCAGTTTTCTGCACCCTTCCTCAATTGCCGTCAAAGTCGGCGAAAAGTGGAGCTTTTACAATCCTGGCTCCCTTTACATTCCGTTTGGAATGCTCAGTTGGTATGAAGAAGGCGTCAGTGCCTTAATCACAGATGAAAAACAGAACATTTGGACGCAAACGCCGGTCTCCGGGCCCGAACGCTCCAACTCTAAACGTACCGGCAAGTTTAAATTGTTGGAGGACGGCACTTTGGAGGGCGAGGTGCGGGTTGAATACACCGGCCATCTGGCATATGTTTACAAAAGCTCAAACGACGAAGACTCAACCGCGCAACGCGAGGCCAATCTGCGTGACCGTATTAAAAGCCGTTTGAGTGCGGCAGAACTTTCGGACATCGTCATAGAAAATGTGCAGACGCCGGGCAAGCCCTTCGTGCAGGTTTATAAAGTGCGCGTCCCAGGTTACGCGCAGCGCACCGGTAAGCGGCTTTTCTTTCAGCCCAATTACTTTGAGGCCGGAAATAAGACGCTTTTCGTCAACAATGAGCGTAATTACGATATATATTTCGACTATGGTTGGTCGGAAAATGACGATGTTACTATTGAACTACCCATCGGGTTTGGCCTCGACAATGCTGACCAGCCGGCTCCTCTTTCAATTGCCGGCGTCAGCGAAGACACCGTTCAAATGGTTGTCACGTCGGCGACAAATGGCGTCAAGTCCTTGGTCTATAAACGTAAATTTGCCTTTGGCAGTCCCAATAGCGTATTGCTTTTCAAAGTCGTACAATATCCGGCGATGAAAGGTCTGTGGGAGGCCATTAATAAGGTGGATACTCATGCGCTTACGCTCAAACAAGAGGCGGCCCCTGCGCCAAGCAAGCCCTAATGTCGGGCCACCGGCCCGCAATTGCGTACATTTCTCAAAACAGGAGTTTTTGCCATGTCTAAAAAAATCGCGCTGCTTACGTTGTTGCTTTTAACTACTTTTCTTACCGCGCGAGCCGGCGATGAAGTCCCCGCCTGGCTGCAACAAGCCGCCCAAAAACAGACGCCGACTTACCAGGTTAAAGATATACCGGCACTGGTTTTGCACGATGAAGCCGTGGTCACTATCAGCGAGGACGGCAAACTTATCCGCACTAACACTTACGCCATCCGCGTCTTGCTCCGTGAGGGGCGCGAACTGGCTGAGGCCCGCGAATCTTACCTGACCAAGTACGGTAAAGTGAAAGAGATGCGCGCCTGGTTGCTGCGCGCCAATGGCAACATCAAAAAATATGGCAAAGACGAAACGGCAGATATATCTTTCTCGAATGATGTTTATGAGGAGGCGCGGCAAAAGGTCATACTGGCGGAAGGCGATGCCGATGTCGGGGACGTTTTCGGTTATCAGGTGACCAGCGAAGACCGCTCTATTTTCGGGCAAAACTCCTGGTTTTTCCAGACTTCTTATGGTGGCGGCCTCTTGCCAGGTTTACTTTCGCGCTACACGCTTACGTTGCCTGCCGGTTGGCGCGCGCAGGGAGTTACGTTCAATCACGACGAAATCAAGCCAGCCGCCAATGGCAACAGCTATGTTTGGGAATTGCGCGATATGCAACCGCATCCGCCCGAACCTCTCAGTCCGCCGATGACCTATTTTGTGCCGCGTATCTCGGTCAGCTATTTTCCGGCTGAGGGTAAAACCTCCAACACTAAAAGCTTTAGCAACTGGAACGAGGTCGCAACCTGGTTGAGTGAACTTGAAGACCCACAGATGTTGGTGGACGACCCTTTGGCCGCGAAAGCCCGCGAGTTAACGGCCAATGCCAAAACCGAACTGGAAAAAATTCAAGCCATCGGGCGTTACGTCCAGGGCATTCAATATATTTCCATTCAAACCAATATCGGCGGCGGCGGCGGCTATGTCCCGCATCCGGCGACACAGATTTTCGCCAAATCATATGGCGACTGTAAAGATAAGGCCAATCTTATGCGCGCTATGCTGAGTGTGTTGAAAATTACTTCATATATGGTAAGCATCTATTCCGGTGATCCTTCATATGTGCGCGCTCAGTGGGCCTCACCCAGCCAGTTCAACCATTGCATCATTGCCATCAAGGTCAGCGACGAAACTATCACGCCAACCATCGTCAAACATCCGGCCTTAGGCCGCTTACTGATTTTTGACCCGACTGACGATGCCACACCCGTCGGCGATTTACCCTGGCACGAGCAAGGCAGTCTGGCCTTGATTGATGCTAAAGCCACTACCGAACTGTTGCGGATGCCCGTCACGCCACCGGAAGTTAATCGTCTGGAACGCGATGCAGAGGTTGAATTAGATGTTGCCGGTGGACTAAAAGGCCAGATTACGGAACGGGCGCAAGGCCACTCGGCTACGGTTTTCCGCAACGAGTTTCGGGGGCTTCCCCGTCCCGACTACAATAAAGCCATTGAGGGTTGGCTGGCTGCCGGCGTGGGCGGTGTAAAGGTGTCTAAGGTTGAGCCACAAGACTTTCAGGCAGAAGGAAGATTTTCTTTGCAGGTGGATTTTTCTGCCAATGCTTACGCACAGATTATGCGGGGCAATTTAATGGTTTTTAAGCCGGCTTTTGTCGCCCGCCACGAAAATCTTGCGTTGCCCAACCGTGCTCGACTACGTCCCGTGCAGTTGCGCGCCCGCGCTTTTACGGAAAGGGTGTGCGTCAAATTGCCGCAAGGCTTTGTGGTAGATGAAACGCCCGATCCGGTAAAAATGGAAACTTCCTTTGGTTCGTATATCGCCACTTACGAAGTCAAAGATGGAAACCTCGTTTTCACACGCACGCTTATTCAACAAGCCACCACCGTACCGGCGGAACAATATGCTTCCGTGCGCGATTTCTTCACCCGCATCCGTGCGGCTGAACAAAATCCAGTGGTCTTGGTGCGCAAGTAAAGTTTGTTGCAACACAAATAAAAAAGCCGGGCGTGAGGCTCGGCTTTTTTGCTGGGTGAGTTTATTGTCGGATTTAATAATCGTCTTTGCCGGTTAGTTCTTTTTCCAGCCTGTCGGCGGTCAAAGCGGCGTTTTTGATGGCCAGGCGCAGGGCTTCGGTATCGCTGTCGGCGGCCAGTTGGATGGCGTACATGATGAGGCAGCGGCCCGCTTTGTCGCCGTCGGTAATTGGGGCCGTGCGCCACGCGCCGAGTTTTACTTCGCCGTTTTCGCGCAACAGACGCGCGGCCAGCGCATCCGTGAGCGGGCCGTCAGTGACGAACGCGGGCGCGATTATTTCGCGTATTTCCAGGCTGCCGTAGCGTTGCGTGATGGAATTGACGTAAACCAATTGCGTGCGTTCGCCTTCGGTGGCAAGCGGTTTGAGCTTGAAGTCGTTGGTCGGCGTCAAATCATAAGCCAAGCTGAGGTCATCCAGCGCATTGCGGACACGTTTGTCGGCCTTCGGGTGCGCGTTTTGCGCGGGGGCGTTGACTACGAACGCCAAAAATAAGATACAAAGAAATACAGTATGCTTCATCGGAACTTCCCTTTCATCTCGTTGACAAGAGAGAGAAATTACTAATCCGGCGCGAGTTTCAGTTAAACTGCACTTTCTGTTGTTTCTCGCCCTAACCGTTGCGCCAAGGCTGTGCGCCAAGTGGCCTCTAACTCTTTGACCGGCTTACTAATAAGCTCCGTGCCGGTGTGTTTGAAAGAAATCTGCGCGCCGCCTGTGCGCCCGATTACCGCCAACGGGCAACTGTTTCCCGCCGCGATTTCCTGTAAACGCGCCAACGCTTCCGGCGCGCAAGTAACCACGATGCGCGAAGGCGTTTCGGCGAAAAGCTGCGCCGTGTGGGAAAACTCGCCGTTCAGTTCAACCTCTGCGCCGCGGGCCGCGCGATTGAGTGACGAAAAACACATTTCCGCGATGGTCACGGCCAAGCCGCCGTCCGCGCAATCGTGGGCAGCAGTCAGCAAAGTTTCCTCAACCGCTTGTAAACAGGCCGCTTGCACCGCGCATTCGCGGGTTAAATCCACTTGCGGCAACACGCCCGACGCAATCATGTCATCCGTCGTGTGGCCTAAAATTGTCGCGGCGTATTCGCTGACTGATAAATCGTCGCCCGTCGCGCCGAGTAAAACGATAATTTCGCCCACGTTTTTCAGGCCGTGCGTGACGATGCGGCGCGTGTCTTCAATGAGTCCGACCATGCCTATGACGGGCGTGGGCAAAATGCCGCGCCCTTCGGTTTCGTTGTAAAAAGAGACGTTGCCGGACACAACGGGCGTTTCCAAAGCGCGGCACGCTTCGGCGATACCGTCAATCGTTTCCGCGAATGACCACATTACTTCAGGGCGTTCGGGCGAGGCGAAATTGAGGCAATTGGTGACGGCAATCGGTTTCGCGCCGACGCAGACGACGTTGCGGGCGGCTTCCGCAACCGCGTGTTTCGCGCCTTCGCGCGGGTCAACCGCGCAGTAACGCCCGTTGCCGTCCAGACACATCGCCAACGCCCGCCGCGTCTCTTTAATACGAATCACCGCCGCGTCCGCGCCTGGCAAAACCGCCGTATTCGTCCGCACCATGTAATCATACTGCCGGTAAACCCACTGTTTGGAACAGATATTCGGCGACGCCAGCAACTTCGCTAACGCTTCGTTGTAATCAAAGTGCTGAGTGCTGAGTGCTGAGTGCTGAGTGCTGCTTACTGCCTGCCGCTTGCTGTCTGCCGCTTGCTTTCTGTCATAAAGCGGGGCCTCGTCCGTTAGTGCGGCGATGGGCAAATCGGCCATGATTTCCCCGTTATGTTTGACGATGATGTTATGGCCTTCGCGGACATAGCCGATGACGACGGCGTCCAAGTCCCACTTGTTGAAGATTTCTACGAGTTCGCGTTCACGGCCCTTTTTGGCGACGATGAGCATCCGTTCCTGGGATTCGGAGAGCATCATTTCGTAAGCCGTCATGCCGGTTTCGCGTTGCGGCACAAGTGTTAAATCAATTTCCAGCCCCGTGCCGGCCCGCGCCGCCATCTCGCACGACGAAGAGGTAAGCCCCGCCGCGCCCATGTCTTGGATGCCCTCAATCGCGCCGCTACGCATAGCTTCGAGACAGGCTTCGAGCAGCAATTTTTCCAGGAAAGGGTCGCCCACCTGTACCGTCGGGCGTTTGGCGAGGGCTTCGTCGTCAAATTCGGCAGAGGCCATTGTCGCGCCGTGAATACCGTCGCGGCCCGTCTTCGCGCCGACATAAAGCACCGGATTGCCCACGCCCGACGCTTTGCCAAAAAATATCTGGTCTTCGCGCACCAGCCCCAAAGCAAAGGCGTTGACCAATGGGTTGAGGTTGTAAGCGTCGTCAAAAACGACCTCGCCGCCCACCGTCGCCACGCCAAACGCATTGCCGTAATGCGCGATGCCGGCGATTACACCGGCCAGCAAAGAGCGGTTACGCGCCCCGTGTTGCGCGTGCGTGAGCGGGCCGAAGCGCAAGGAGTTCATGGCCGCGACGGGCCGCGCGCCCATCGTGAAAACGTCACGCAAGATGCCGCCCACGCCTGTCGCCGCGCCCTGAAACGGTTCGATAAACGAAGGGTGGTTGTGCGATTCGACCTTGAAGGCCACGCACCAACCGTCGCCCACATCCACGACGCCGGCATTCTCGCCCGGCGGCACGATGACGCGCGGCCCCTTCGTGGGCAAGCGTTTCAGGTGAATGCGGGACGATTTGTAGGAGCAATGCTCCGACCACATGACCGAAAAAATGCCCAATTCAACCAGCGTTGGTTCGCGGTTAAGCAGGGCCTTGATGCGCTCGTATTCATCCGGCGTTAAGTTATGCGTGGCAACGACTTCAGGTGTAATCATGGCGGTCAAAAAGAAACGGGTAGTAAACCAAAAAAGGCCGCCAAGCGCAACTCGCGGCAGAGCGTTACAGATTTGTAAACACGCGGCAATGTTGAGCGTTAGTCCGCAAAACCCGCAAAATAGCAGTATTTCAATGATTTTTAAGTAACGGCGCGTCATGTTTCGCCAGGACGCGCCAATGGGTTTATACTCATTGCGATGCAAACGCTCAACGAAATAGAAATCCGCGTTCTTGGCGTGCTGATTGAGAAGGAATTGGCGACGCCGGACTATTACCCTTTAACGCTCAACGCTTTAATGATGGGCTGCAACCAACTGACGGGCCGCCATCCGGTGATGAACCTGGACGATAAGACGGTGGCGCGGGCGTTGGATACCTTGCGCCAAAAGCGTCTGATACACGAGGTGCACCAAAGCGGCAGCCGCGTGGCAAAGTATAAACACGTTATTCTCGGCGCATATGGCATGAATGTTGAGGAATTAGCGGTTTTGTGCGCGTTGCTCTTGCGCGGGCCGCAGACCGTCGGCGAATTGCGCAGCCATACCACGCGCTTGTGGAATTTTGGCGAATTATCAGAGGTCGAAGCTTCCCTGGAAAAATTAGGGCGGCAAAAACCGGACGCGCTGGCCGTGCAGTTGCCGCGTATGCCGGGCCAGAAAGAGGCGCGGTTCATGCACTTGATGGCCGGTGAAATCAACCTTGAAGAACTCGAAGCCCAAGCTGCGCAAGTCGTGCCCATGCGCCATGATGCTGCGATGATGGCTGTCCGCGCCGAAAACGAACGCTTCAACGCGCTGGAAACCGAAGTCGTGGCCCTGCGCGGCGAATTGGCGGAATTACAACGGCAATTTGATGAATTCAGAAAACAATTTGAGTAAGGGCCGCTTGCTGGCGTTAGACTTAGGGACGAAGCGCGTCGGCGTGGCGGTCTGCGACGAGTTGCGTCTCACCACGCGGCCCTTGCCGGCGTTGGCGCGCACCAACTGGAAAAAATTGCTCCTTAGAGTCCGGGCTTTGGTTGATGAATTTGCCGCCGTCGGGTTGGTTATTGGCTTGCCGCTTAGTCTTGACGGCGCGGAAAATACGGCGGCTGAGGAAGCGCGGCGGGTGGCGCGTAACTTCGGGCTGTCGCTGCAAATCCCTACCTATCTGCAAGATGAGCGCCTGACTTCGCGCGAAGCCGCCGAACTGCTGGGCCGCCAAGACCGTCTGGACAGCGTAGCCGCTTCGCTCATACTGCGTGACTTTTTGCTGACGGATGAAGCGAATACTTAAAAAGCTATTGGTCGTCATTGCGCTGCTGCCGGCGGTTGGGTTGGGCGTGTTCTTTTTCGTGCTGCCGTCCTTCCTGGAACGCAATCGCAATCCGGTGCTGAACGCGCCGCCTTACACGGCTTCGGCGCGGGCCACAGAATTGCACAAACGTCTGCTCGTGGCGGATTTACACGCCGATTCGTTGCTCTGGGGCCGCGATTTACTGGTAAAAAGCGAACGCGGACAGGTGGATGTGCCGCGTTTGATTGAAGGCCGGGTCGCGCTGCAAGCCTTTACTTTGGTCAGCAAAACGCCGCGCGGACTGAACATCGAACATAACGACGACAAGACCGACAATATATTTTGGCTGGCGTTAGCGCAGCGTTGGCCCGTGCCGACGTGGTTTAGCCTGAAAGCCCGCGCCTTGTATCAAGCCCAACGGTTGCAACAGATGGCAACGGATTCGGGCGGCATTCTGACATTCGTGCGCACAAAAAAAGAGTTGGCGGGGTATCTCGAACGACGCAAAACCAGCGTCAATATCACCGCCGGAATGCTCGGCATTGAAGGCGCGCAGGTTTTAGAGGGCGACCCGGCCAGTGTGGACGCGATGTTCGCCGCGGGCTATCGTTTTATGGCCCCGACCCATTTTTTCGACACTGAAATGGGCGGTTCGGCGCACGGCGTTACGAAAGGCGGCCTGACCGAGAAAGGGCGCGAGATGGTGCGTCGCATGGAGGCCAAACGCATGACGGTGGACTTGGCACACGCTTCGCCGCAGACGCTGGACGACGTTTTGCAGATGTCAACGCGGCCCCTCATCGTCTCGCACACCGGCGTTAAAGGCACTTGCGACAACACGCGCAACCTTAGCGACGCCCAATTAAAAGCCCTCGCCGCGCACGGCGGACTCATCGGCATCGGCTTTTGGGACACCGCCGTTTGCGGCGCGGATGCCGCAGCCATCGCCAAGGCCATCCGCTACGCGGTCAATGTCGCCGGTTTGGAACACATCGCGTTGGGTTCGGATTACGACGGTGCTGTAACTGTGCCGTTCGACGCTGCGGGCATGGTTTTGCTGACCGACGCGCTTCTCAATGAAGGCTTCAACGACGAAGAAATCACCGCCATCATGGGCGGCAACACGCTTCGCTTTTGGGCCGAGAATCTGCCTGAATAACCGTCGTCAAATGTGTCCCGACGGATAGCTCGCTTTGCTTTTGCGCAGCAATTTGTTATAAGAATAGAACAAATGCTATGCTGGCACGCATCCAAAACCGTGTCGCGGGCGAATTGAAGGCCAAATGGCGGGATAGTTTTTTTACTGACCACTGAACACCGGCCACTGACCACTTTTGCGAGGAGACAATTATGTTCAAGAATTTCTGGTGGCCGTTGGAATTTAGCCATGTTGTGGGCGATAAACCGGCCCGTCTGCGGGCTTTAGGGCAGGACTTCGTGATTTACCGCAAGTCCGGCGGCGCGCCGCAAGTAATGAGTGATTTGTGCATCCATCGCGGCGGCGCGTTGTCGGGCGGTTGGACGAAGGGCGATTGTATCGTCTGCCCGTATCACGGTTGGGAATATAAAGAGGATGGCGAATGCGTGCGGATTCCGGCCAATTTGCCGGGCGTGGCGGTGCCGAAACGCGCCCGTGTGGACGCCTACCCGACACAGGAAAAATACGGTTTCGTCTGGGCTTTCTTGGGCGATTTGCCAGAAAACGAACGCCCGCCGATGCCCGTCTTTCCCGACTTTGACGACGCTGATTACAAAATTATCACCGGCGAATTTAAGTGGGACGCCAATTACGAGCGCGTCTGCGAAAACGCTTTGGATGCGGCGCACGCGGCTTTCGTGCACGGCGGCGTCTTTGGCAACCCCGACGAACCGGAAATCGAAGACTTCGAGGTTGAACAAGACGATTACTCCGTCAAAGCCACACTCTATCTTAAAGCCACGCCGAGCAAAGGCTTATGGAGCCGCGTGTTTGCCGGCAACAAAACGCCACAGCCGACCAAAACCGTGCCCGGCTTTATGATGCCTTGTATCACGACTTTAGCGGTTGATATGCCGCTAGGCCGAATGCGCCTGTTTGACGTAAATCTACCCATTGACGAAAACACGACGCTGACCAAATGGGTTAGTTTCCGCACCTTTTTCAAAGGCCGTTGGGCCGACGGCGACACCCGCAAGCGCGTCCAACGCATCTTTGACCAAGACCATGTTATCGTGTCGGGCCAACGCCCCGAACTCGTGCCGTTTGACCTGAACGCCGAACTGCACGTCCGTTCCGACGCCATGCAAATCGCCTACCGCAAAATGCGTGACCGCTTTCTCAAAATGGGTTGGGGCATTGATTCGCACCGCATCGAAATTGACCGCGAACGTAAATTCACCGTCATCCCTTCGCCCGCCCGTCGCGCCAGCCCCGAACTCGCCAACGCCTGGGTGATGAAAGAAGCTCCGACCATTCAGACTATGCCCGACGGCCCGGCTTCGTAAAGCTAATTTCAGTCACTTTGTAACTGATTCGCGCAAAACGCGCGCGTGTAAAAGAATTAACTCAATGGCCGCAAAAGGCGCAAGAGACGCAAAGGGGAATCTTCTTTTTTGCGCCTCTTGCGCCTTTTTGCGGCCATTTTTCTTGGCCTTTCATGTTTTGCGAAATACAACCGTCCGAACTATAATCGCGCTCATTTACGAAAGTTCACAAATTAAGGAATCTATGTCAAAAAAACTGTTCTGCTTGCTTATCTTCTGTCTCGGCGTATTTCCGGCGACGGCCCAGGTCGCCAAAAATGCGGACGACATCAACAGTTATCTCAAACCCGTAAAGTGGCGTTCCATCGGGCCGTTTCGCGGCGGGCGTTCAGTTGCCGCTTGCGGAGTCGTGGGCGATAACAAAACCTATTACATGGGAACCACCGGCGGCGGACTCTGGAAAACAGACGACATGGGCCTCAGTTGGCGCAACATCTCAGACGGTTATTTTAAGACCGGCTCGGTGGGTGCGGTGACGGTGGCGGAAAGCGACCCGAATGTCGTGTATGTGGGCATGGGCGAACACGCGGTGCGCGGCGTGATGACGCACGGCGGCGACGGCGTTTATAAATCAACCGACGCCGGTAAGACTTGGAAAAAGATGGGTTTAGACTTAACCCAACATATTGCGCGGATTGTCGTGCACCCAAAAAACCCGGACGTGGTTTTCGTCGCGGCGCAAGGCGCGTTGTACAGCAAATCGCAGCAAAGAGGCGTTTTCAAGTCCACTGACGGCGGCGTTACCTGGAAGAATGTTCTGTTTGTGGACGATAAAACCGGCGCGGCTGAATTGTCAATGGATATGAATAATCCGCGAATAATGTACGCGGCGATGTGGGAACACGGGCGGCTACCCTGGAAGATAATCAGTGGCGGCCCTGGCAGCGGCTTGTATAAATCAACCGACAGCGGCGAGACCTGGGAGAAAATGACCGAAGGGCTGCCGGAAGAAATGGGCAAGATGGCGATTGCCGTCAGCCGCTCTAATTCTGAGAAGGTCTATGCCCTGATTGAAAGCGATTCCAATAGCGAAAAACGCGGCCTGTATGTCTCAAATGACGCCGGTAAAAATTGGAGCCAGGTGACAAACGACAACCGTTTAGTGCAAAGGGCTTGGTATTACATCGAACTGTTTGTTGACCCGAAAAACGAAAACACGATTTATGTTTTGAGCGCGCCGGCTTTGCGTTCCAATGACGGCGGCAAGACGTGGGAAAATCTTGGCGGCACGCACGGTGATTACCACAACCTGTGGATTAACCCCGACGATTCCAACAACATGGTAATCTCCAACGACGGCGGCGCGGCGATTAGTTTTAATAAAGGGCGTATCTGGAGCACGCAAAGCAATATGCCCACCGCGCAGTTTTACCGCATTAATGTTGATAACCAGTTTCCCTATCGCATTTATGGCGGGCAGCAGGATAATACGTCAGTCTCCATCGCCAGCCGCGAACTCAGCAGTGGCGGCATTTCGCCCGCCAGTTGGACGGCTTCAGCCGGCGGCGAGAGCGCGTTTCTCGCTTTTGACCCCAATAACCCAAACTACGTTTTGGGCGGAAGTTATCAGGGAACAATAGAAGTCTTGGATGTCAAAGCAAAGGCCGGCACAAATATCATGGCCGCGCCGATTCAGTACCTCGGCATGGACGCCAAAGACATCAAGTATCGTTATAACTGGAACGCTCCCATCATTTGGAGCAAACACGAACCCAACACTTTCTATCACGGCTCACAATATCTGCTGAAAACAAGCGATTTAGGCAAAACCTGGAAAGAAATTTCGCCCGACCTGACCCGTAACGAAAAGGATAAACAGGGCAAACCCGGCGGGCCTTACACCAACGAAGCTGTCGGCGCGGAAAACTACGGCACGCTGGCTTACGTCATAGAATCGCCTCACGAAAAAGGAGTTATCTGGACGGGCAGCGACGATGGGTTGGTCTATTTGACCAAAGACGGCGGGGCCAATTGGAAAAACGTCACGCCAAAAGGATTGGCCGAATGTCTGGTAAACGCCATCGAAATCTCGCCCCACGACAAAGCGACGGCTTACATTGCGACAACCCGTTACAAATTTAACGACCACGCGCCGGGCCTGTATAAAACCACCGATTACGGAAACACCTGGACAAAAATTGATAGCGGAATACCCGCCAACGCCTTTACCCGCGTCGTGCGCGAAGATGAGGTAAGGAAAGATTTACTGTTTGCCGGCACCGAGCTTGGCGTCTTTTTGTCTTGGGACGGCGGCAAAAATTGGTCGCCGTTTCAACTCAATTTGCCGGTCACGCCAATAACCGATTTGCGCGTCCACCGAGGCAATCTGATTGCCGCCACTTCGGGCCGTTCGTTCTGGGTTTTGGACGACTTGAGTTTGCTTCGCCAATATAAAAAAGACGCCCCGGCCCTCACTCTCTACCAACCCGAAAATGCTTATCTCGTCAATGCTTTCAGTGAGTTGGATGACTCGGACGACGACTTTACCGGAGCCGCCAGATTCCGTGGCGTAAATCCGGCAACAGGCGTGGTCGTTTACTACCAACTGCCGGAGTTGAAAAAAACTGACCACATCACGATGGAAATAAAAGACGCTGAGGGCAATCTCGTTCGCAGCCTCTCTTCAAAGCCTGATAGCAGCTCTAAAAAATACGATGGCGCACCGCCGCCGGCCCCGCTTTTACCCAAGTCTAAAGGGCTTAACAGATTTGTTTGGGATATGCGTTATCCCACAATGGCGGGCGTGCCGGGCGTGTATATTGAGAGCAGTTTCAGCGGACATAAAGCCGCGCCAGGCAAATATAGCGTTACGCTCAAAGTAGGCGAACAGACGGTTTCGGCTGGAACAGAAATTCTCGCCAACCCGCTCTACCCGACAACTCCCGCCGCCTACAAAGAATATAATCAGGTAATGTCCGGCCTGGAAAACGAACTAACCGCCATGCACCGGATGGTAAACAGCCTCTACGAAAAACAGCAACAGTTGGAAGCCTTACTAAGTTCGCTACCCGCCGGCGATAAATTCAACGCTGTCAGGAAAGAAGGCGACGCATTATTAAAGAAACTGAAGGCTTGGGACGAAGACATGGTGCAGCGTAAATCCAAAGCGTATGATGATGTCGAGAATTTCCCCAATAAGTTTACAGCCAATTATATGTTCCTCATCAACCAAACCGAAAGCGACATCCCCAGAGTGAATCAACCCTCGCTGGACTTACTCAAGAAATTAAACGGCGAATGGTCGGTCTTAAAGGCCAGGGCCAACGAAATGCTTGGCAAAGACATTCCGGCCCTCAATAAACTCTTATGGGACGCCGGAGTGGGGGCTATCTGGCAAAATTAAGCGGGTAGTTCAAAGTTTCAAGTTCAAGGTTCAAAGTTTTATATGCTGTAAATAATTCGTGCGGACAGGTTAGAGTTACGCATTTATGCGTGCTTCAACGTGACTGGTCAAACTATGAGTTGCATGAATTCAACCTCTTTCACGCCTCAAGGCGTAACTCTAACCGCGTTACAAGAATGACGCACGAATTATTTACAGTAACAAGTTTTTGCCTGTCTGCTTAAATGACCGCGAAAAAGCGCAAGAGACGCAAAAAAGAAGTTAGTGATTTTCCTTTTTGCGTCTCTTGCGCCTTTTCGCGGCTAATTTCTGAAATCTGCTACCTTATTCAACCGTCCACGTTTCGCCGCTGTGAATGAGTTTTTCCAAGCTGCCCGCGCCGCGTTTCTCAATGGCGGTGGCTATTTGACCGTTGAGCATGGCGTCGTAAGTGGGCCGCGCCACATCGCGGAAGATGCCGACGACTTGCGGAAATTCCATCCGCGCCAGCATAAACGCGATTGATGGGTCAGGGTTGTGCGCGTCGTGGACGAGAATGTCGTCAGCCGTGATACCGTTTTCGCCGAGGGTCACAATTTCGGGCCGCACGCCGTTCAAACGCACGCCCTTGTCGCGGTTTTTTCCGAATAGCATGGGCTTATCGTGTTCGAGATAAAGCACCTTGTCGGAACGCACGGTTCTTTCCGTGAAACTCTCGAAAGCCTTGTCGTTGAAGATGTTGCAGTTTTGATAGACTTCGATAAACGACGTGCCGGTGTGTTTGGCGGCGGCTTCGACGGTGCTACTCAGGTGTTTCACGTCAATATCAATCGAACGCGCCACAAACGTCCCTTCCGCCGCCAGAGCCATCGCCGCCGGATTGATGGGCCAATCAATCACGCCAAGGGGCGCGGATTTATTGATTTTACCCATTTCGCTGGTCGGGCTATATTGGCCTTTGGTCAAACCGTAAATGCGGTTATTAAACAGGATATAGTTAATATCCAGGTTGCGCCGCAGAACGTGTATAAAGTGGTTGCCGCCGATGCTCAAGGCGTCGCCGTCGCCGGTGATGACCCACACGTCGAGATCGGGCCGGGCGACGGCGATTCCGGTCGCCACCGCCGGCGCGCGCCCATGGATCGAGTGGATTCCGTAGGTGTTCATATAATAAGGGAACCGACTCGAGCACCCAATGCCCGACACGAACACCACGTTCTCGGCCGCGACACCCAGTTCGGGCATGAGCATCTGCACCGCGGTGAGGATGCCGTAGTCGCCGCATCCCGGGCACCAGCGCACCTCCTGATCGCTGGTCCAGTCCTTCTTGGTGGTCACGGCGACCGGTTGGTTCATGACAACTCCTGTTCGATGATCACTCGTAGTTCAGCCGCGGTGAACGGCATGCCCTGCACCTTGTTCACTGGTCGGGCAGGCACCAGATACTCGCTGCGCACCACCTTGCACAGCTGCCCGAGGTTCATCTCGGGCACGATGATCTTGGGATACCTGCGCAGGACCTCACCCAGGTTCGACGGCATCGGGTTGAGGTGCATGAGGTGTACCCAGGCCACTTTGCGTCCGGCTTGGCGTGACTCGTGGACGGCTGCTTTGATCGCACCCCACGTCGACCC
>JAYVJN010000003.1:0-11128 GCA_043769325.1 Acidobacteriota bacterium | reverse complement strand
GAGGGCGAGCCCTGGCCGCGCACGATGTTGCCGGCGGAAACAACCCAATTGTAACTGACGCTGGTGTCTGCGCCGCGCACATTGGCGGTCAAGGTCACGTTTTCACCCGCTTGCACCGTGTCTGCCGAACTTTGGACGGCAATATCAGCGCAGGGACGGCGCGCCGGTGGCGGCGGGGCTGCGACGCAATCGCATTCTGCGACGTTTACCGTTATCCAATCGCAGACTTCGCTGTTCGCGCCATCTTTGACATAGACATTAGCGCGATAGACGCCGGGCCGTAAGCCGGACAAATCCCACACCGCCGAAGGCCCGCTGCCTTCGATACGCCCGCCGGTGGCGGTGTAATTGAAAGTCATGGAATCGTTTTCCGGGTCGCTGGCTTCAGTTGTCAGTTTGATTTGCTCATTGGCTGACGCGCAGTTAGGGTTAGGTCTCATGCCGTTTGCGCAACTGGCCGGCAATCTGACGGTTGTTATCGGAGCGTTTAATTTAACCGACGGCGGCTGATTACCGGCGCTACGTTGGCCCCAAACCGTAGTTGACAGGCTCAACAAAAGAACCCACGAAAGAAATCCTACCCAGGCTCGCAAAGTATTGTGTTGTTTCATCTTGTTACCTCAAACAAATTGTAATCGCAGAAAAATTGGCAAAATTCCGGCAAAAATTTGCCAAAATCAAACCGTTTTGGTGCTGTTGACATATGCGCCGAAGCAGGGCAGTGCAAGGCAAGAATACTGGGAGATAAAGCGGTTGCAAATTTACATTTAAGGGGAGGCAATGCGCAAACCAGGCAACCTCTACCATCGTTTCTTGGGCAGCTAAACAATTAAGGACAAACGACGCTATGCTTACTTTAGCGTGTTAATCCTTAGCGCGCAAGCAAAATTTACTATTTTGGTGGATGCAGAAAATCAAGGAGACGCCAAAAAAGAAAAGACACCGCCCAATTGAGCGCTGCCTTTTCTTTTGCTGCGGGGAAGTATTAGTTGGCGGCCAACTATTCGTTTGTGCGTTGGAAGCCGGTTACTTGCACATACTGGAACATCGGCGTTCCCGGTGGAATACGCGCCGGATCCAAGAAAGAAGAGTCAAATGTCCAGTTACGGGTCGGTGGGCGATAAACCTTACCGCAGCACTTAAAGGCCCCGGTGTTGTTACGGTTTGTGAAAATGCTTACCAAAGAACCGACGTAGTTTAATTGTTTGCCGTTCCAATCTTCGCGCATATTGATAAAGTTATGCACGCCGCCGTTTGAGCCGTTATAACTTAGAGAGCCGGTGAAACCTTGGGCCGGCCCGCCGTCATCCTTGCGTTCTTTGGTTGAACCCATCAATAAAGCTGTGCGATAGGTGGTATTGGAAGCAACCCGGCTAGTGGCGACAAATGGATTAGCCCAACTGTTGCCGTCCGACCAGCCATTGGAAAGGAAGGCGACTTGATCGGCAGCCACAGAAGCCGGAGTATGGCCTGTGGTCACGCTGCCGGCGGCGGCTTGGGGGAGAAAATTCATGGGAGAGGTCGGGAAGGTGCCGCCCGCCACAACTCCCGTAGCATTGTAATTCCCCATCAGGTAAATAGCCTGTTCGGAAGCGGCGGTAAAGCCCCGCGTGTTGCTCGGGGTTGCCAAGTCAGTCTGGCCTGGCAAAACCTCCCCGTTGATGAGACGGAAACCGCGCCGGAAATAACGATGGTCGGCAAAGGCGGCCAGGTCTTTGTTAGCGGTGGCGTGTCGGTCAGCCACAGCCGGATCGTTTGGGTAAAGCAATTTCTGGTAAGAATCGGCATTTGTCCAGCCGGTGCTGACAGTGTATTTGGTGCCTTCCCAAACGTAAGGGCGGGCTTGATTGCTGAAAGCGTCGGTGCTACCCACATCAAGGGCGCCATTGCCGTTAGCGTCTTCGTTGAGTTGCAAGAGACCATCAGTGTTGCCAAAGAGGTCTTCCATCTCGTAATCGCCGTTTGCAACCCAATCACCGCGACGATCTGACATATACACAATCCAACCATTGCTCAAAGGCACATCTGAGGCAAGCAAACCGCGCCCTTTAACGGCAGTAAAGGCAGTGCCGGTTGCAGGGAATTTGCCGTCAAAATCGCCGTTTAAGAAGCGGCGCATATTGTTGATGTCAATATCCACTAAGCCCATCACGCCGTTGAGCGGGACGGTGTTTGCACCGTACAACGCGGTGGTGTCTATATTTTCATTGTAGATGCCCTCACGCGGGTCAAACATTTCAATCGGAAAGGGGAAAACAGGTTTGTGCACCGTATTTGCGCCAATCTTCATTTTGGCCCAAACGCTGCCAACCGTGCCATTGTTGTAAGAACCCAATTCAAAACTTGACGCCGCCTGAACATTCAACCCGGTGACGACATTCCAGCCGCTGCCGGAGTTAATGAACTTATAGTTACCAACGCCGGAAGCGGTTGAACTGACCGCATTGGTGTCGGCAGGGGTGATTTGCAAGCCCGGAATACCCCAGCGTTGCAGTTTGATAATGGCGCGGCTATCACGCGCTATATTGCTGCCGGCGTTGTAGAACGGCGCGGAAGCCGCTGAAGTGGCAGCGGTCACGGCAAGGGACTCTGAGGAGGCAGTCACCAGTTTGAAGTCATCCTGACTGGCAAGGGCGAATTTGCCGGTCGTGGTCGGGGCTGCTTCCGTAACGCCCAAGCTAAGGAAATCGCGGGTTACATCAACCCCTCTGGGCATACCGGTGGCCTGGTCAACGCTCACGAGTTCTACTTTAATCCACACCTGCCGTTTGCCGCCGGCATCACTGTGTTTACCGCGATAAGCGCGGTAGGCGTTGTATCTGGTGGCTGAATAGTTGGGCGAATCGGTCATCGCCAAAGGCTGATAACCGACATTACTGGTCGTAGTGCTGTCATATGAGCTACTTTGATTCTGGTCATCGCTGCCGGCAACGGTATCCAAACGGACACCGCAAGCATCGCTGACTGCCGTAAGATTAGCGTTATTTGAAGCGCAACCGGGCAGACGGCTTTTGAAATCGGCCAGCGAGATGCGCAGGCTGGGCTTGCCGTAGTAACGCTCAATGGCGATGACCTGGTTGTCTTGGTTGCCCGCAGTTACCGGTGAAGTGGCTGAAATGGCGTCACCGCCGGTGGCTGCCGTGGTGCCGGTGGGTGCCACACGTCCGCGTTTAATGGTGCGAACGTTGCCAAAATTTTCACTGTCTTCGCTAGCCAGGCGAATGGGCAGTTTCAGTTGCGCTACATGATCCAGCAAATTGCCGTCGAAGGAAGCTTTGGATGCCGCCCAAGCGGGATTGGCAGTCCCATCCGGCATATCCGAATCACTACTGTTCAAATCCGGGCCGCTAAGTACCGAACCCTTATTCCAGGCCAAGTTAACAAAAGTGCCGCTGCCGTTTTTAATCAGGGCGTTGTTGCCATAGTCTGAATACGAAACGCTATTACGTTGGACTTGGGTAACAATTTCGCCGGCGGCGGAAACACGCGAGTCAAACTTCACTTGACCGCTGTTGGTCGGCGTCAGGAAGAAATTCTTGTTGGAGTGAACGCGGCCTCCGAAGTAAAAGGGCGGCGGGTTAAATAACGACAAGTCGCCGTCATAGAATATCCCAAACTGGAAGATGGGGATGCGGTTGTTAAAAAAGTTGCGCGTCAGGCGAACCTGTGTGCCGCTAGACGCAGTTGCGACAGTGGCTACCTGCCAGGTGTCACGGATAGCGTTCAGGCCCGCGAAATCGCCGCCGGAGATAACAACGGTAGAAGGGGTTGCCGACGGCTGGATTGACTGGGCGAAACCATAATCATTAAACCCAAACACCGGTTTCGTTTCAATTGAATCAAGGTCAACAGCACTCGGGTTGATTTTGGTTTCAAACACCTTGTTGAAATTGCGTGTCATCGTTTCCAGGCTGGCTTGAGCGGCATAGAAGGTGCGCCCTTCTTCGCCGTCGTTCCGCATAGCTAACGCTTCGTTGGTATTACGCGTTAACGCCACAGTCACAAAGAGCGTCAGTAAGCCTAGTACTAACAACGCGATGACGGTTGCCGACCCTCTTTCGCCGGGGGCCGGCGAATAGTTATATTTGCGTGTGTTGATAATCTGTTTCATAGCGGAAAAGTCTCCTCATGCCAAGCTTAGGCGGCGTCGTAACCGAGATTGCGCGTGTCAAAAGTTGAGGTCATGGTAATACTGAAAAGGTGTCCTTGTTGATCCGGGGTGCTGCCTCGCACCGTCATCGTGAAACGCACCTGGCGCACTTTGACTTGGTTACTGGGAATATCGTCGGCAGTTCCTTGAATGTTATCCGGCCCGGCGATAGGGTTGCGTGTTAGCTGTCCGCCATCTAACACATAATCTACCTGCATCCTTTCGACGCCGTACACCAGGGGTTCATCATGCGAAGGGTTGGCGAGAGTGGCGGCAGTGTCATTGCCATACTCCGTCCTGACTAACACTCCGGTTGGCAAAACGCGATAGGTCACCATATTGATACGCCGCAAAGAAGTCGGGGCTTGAATGTTACGCATCGGGTTATCGCCGGCAGTCGGCGTATTAAAGCCTAAGATGTCAGTGCCGGCAAACCGCACGGAGCTACCGTCAATACTGGTGACAACGCCTACGGTAGTTGAAGTTCTGCCGGTAACCAGCAGCAAGTCATTCACGCGGATAGACGAGGCGTTGCCGGAAAGCGGCACAATTTCGTCCAATCCAAGCATGGAAACCAGCGTGGGTTCATTAACCGGCAAGGACTCGCTGAGGCCGTTGGCATTTCGATTAAACGTTGGGTCTTGGAACACGAAAGTTACCTGATCCGTGTTCACGCCGGACAAATTATTGGCATTAATATTTTTGCCGGCGACGACCGGGGGTAATTTATCGCGGGTGGAGTCCGTGTCGTTGGGAATATTTAACAGAGTTGAGACTCTATTGTCCGGCAGCAAAACGCTGTTGCTAGGATAGCTGTATCCCGCGTTGAAGGCGTCACGGCCCACAATCGTCATGGCGGTGCGCACGTTCTTCATTAAATCCGACCGCTCACTGGTGATCGTGCGGGATTTGTTGGCGATGTCCATCAAGCCATACATGGCCGTCGAAGCGATGAGAAAAATGGTTATTGAAACCAGTAACTCTACCAAAGAAAAACCGAGTTGCCCGGAGCGCGCCGGCCGGCTGATTTTTGGCGCGGCCGTTAAATGTTGTCTATCTTGTTTCATAAAGCCCTCCTGAGCGAGATTAGTATTTGGTCAGAGTGGTGGAAACCGTTTCCGTGTAGTTGTTATTGGCAGAATTAGAGTTTGTTGAACCCGCCGAATAACGAACCTTCACGGTTATCTGTCTGGCAGTCACCGGATTGACGCCGGGCGACGAACAATTGGGGCTGGGCCGATCCGGGTCGCAAATATCGGTGATAATGATTTCGCGCGTCATCCCCAAACTTTCGGTTCCGTTATCATCCAGCGTGCCAATTAGTTGGTCTGGGCCTGGGGCCGTCAGGTCGTCGTCTGGTGTATTTTTGACGCCATCCGGCCCTTTGCTAAACTTCATCAGTTTTTCACCGGTGACAAACACCCCGCGCGGCGTGCCGCCGACCAGGTTAGAACCAATATTGCCAATGGAATCCCAGCCATCTTGTAAGGAGGTTAGGTCTGTGTCACGCGCGGATAAGATTGTTTCCAGCGACGAGGTGGCGTATTGCTTGGCTAGTAATTGTTTTTCTTGCTGGCGTGAACGCATCACAGAAGCACCAATCGTGCCAGCCAAACCTAACAAACCTATTAACATAATGGTTAAGCCAACCATCGTGTCCACATATGAAAAACCTGTTTCGTTCTGTTTCATAACTGTTACCTAAGACAATGAATGTTTCTGTTATTTGGCGACAAATTGATTTGAGCCCTCATCGTAACGCCAGAAGCGGATACCGCCGCTAGGGCCGAAAATGGTAATGGCGCGGGCTTGTGATTTAAGAGCCGGCGTATTTCCTTCGTCATCGCCACCATTACCGCCATTGCTATTGCTGCTATTGAGACTGACGCCATCGCCGCTATTGCTGCCGTTACCGCCGTTACCGCCGTTACCGCCGTTACTATTGCTGGTTTTAGGCGGCCAAATGTACAGCGTGCTGCTGGAAACATTGTTGGCGGCGTTGGTTACAGTGCCGTCGCTACGAAACCGCGCTTTCCACACCTGATGTCCGGTAACGATATAGTTGCCGTCCCGATGGCCTTCTGTATCGGCGCCGACAAAGCTTGTGTTATAGCCGGGCAGACCGGTGGCAAGCAGTCCGGTGGGCCGCGTTTCGCTGATTCTCGCCTCTGCCAAAGATGATAAGAGTGATTGCCGGACAAGCGTATCATCAGCCGTGCCAGGGCCTCTTTCGTCAATCAGCAATAGCTTTGAATCAGTGAAATCTATTTCCAGGCGAAAGTTGCGTCGCTGATTTAACGCTTGTAAATTGGCGGCGGAAGCCATGTCTAAAAATTGCGAGGACTGCTTGTCCGCAGCGTAGGCTTTCTTATTGACTGATAAGTTCACAATAGCTACTGCTGACATAATCACAATGATGGTTACCACGGCCAGTAATTCCAATAAAGAAAAACCGCTCTCGTTACGCGCTGAAGGCGGTTTCGTCAAAGTTAAGGATGCTGTATTCATAATCTTTTAATTTCTCAAACGGTCTATGCGCAGAGAAGGTGACAAGGCTCTAAAAAACGGCTCTTGCCCCAAACGGCATATCGCAAGAGCTGTGCCACTTGTTAGAAAAAGAGTAAGTAGCTCAGAATACAAGGTTTAGTGAAATTGTGCGGAGCGACGGATATTAGCGAAGTGTTACTTTGGGTGACAGGTATGTGAAACCGGTTACTGCAATTTGTAGGTTTTCAGTCCGTTAGACTGAAACATCTGTGAACGTCTGCGGGACGGTTTTCGGGCAGAAGGGAGGAGAGATGAGGCTGTGCCAACGCGGTTGCGTCGTCCGGCAAACGAATCTCGTAAAGAGTTGGGAGGGTTAAGGAAACAGCGCGAAACCGAAAATACCTTTCCAGTTCCGGCAAACGGCGCGTTTCCGACATTTGCCAGCCGCAGACGGCCCAGGCGTGTGGGTCAGTGTCGAGAAAGACGCGCCGCCCGTTGGCTAAGTGTTGTTGGATGAGCGGGATAAGCTGCGCGTCGGGCCAACCGCCGCCGGTGCCGATAGTTTCCCATTGGCCTAAACCCAGATTGCGCCAATAGTGGACGGCGACGGTTCGCGCGCCGGCCATAACAACGGCGTCGGGTGGGATTTGCGCCAGTTTCTCGCGGTAGTTTTTGCTGGCCAGGCGTTTTGGCGTAAGCCGCGCTTTTTGCCCCCAAATAAGGGCGTCGCGGGCCAGCGCAACCACGCACACACAGGCCAATGCCCACGCGAAACCGCGTCTTTTATCACCCGTCAGAGCCGTCAAACCAGATAGCAAAAAGGCCGCCACAACGGGCGCGAGCGCGGGCAAACCACTGAGAAAATAACGGGCGTTGATAGTTGTGCTGTAATTGAAAAAGAGCAAAGCCGTTGCCGCGAGTCCGCAGACGCCAAGCGCGAAAGTAGCCGAAAATCTGTGTCGCCGCCATTCCGTGAACATAGCTGCGGGCCACAACCAGAAAACGGGCGAAGCCGCCACCGCCGCCATCGCCGCGAAGGGCCATAAGTTATGCCAGGTCACCGGATGCCGCGCTGTTTCAACCTGCATGGAAACCAGCCAGCCGTGCCAGGAGGCGCGATAACCGCCCACGTCCAACCCGTACCACAGCGCGAAAGGCGCGAAGGCGCAAACGGCGAAAAGAAAGAAGGGGAGAAGAGGAGAAGGGGAGAGGGGGAGAAAAAATGAACACGCCCGTGACATTGCGCCGGATGGCGTTTCTCCACTTCTCCCACTCTCCCCTTCTCCTCTTCTAACTACAACAGGCGCAAGCAACAACCACAGCCCGAAAAAGGCTACCGTCTCGCGCAGATTGACGCCCACTCCTAACAACGCCGCCCCCGCCAGCATCTGGCCCATCCGCAAGTTCCGCGTACCGCGCCAGTAGATGAGCATGGCGCAGGTTGCCACCAACAGCGAGGGGATTTCGGTCATCACTTGACCGCCGTAAATGACGAAGGCCGGCGATGTGCCGACGAGCAAAGCCGCCAACGTCGCCACGCGCCGCGAATCCGTCACGGCCCGCGCCAAAGCCCAGCAAGCTGTTGTCGCCAAAGGGACTTGCGCGATGATAGCGAATTGGAAAAGCAAATGGGCGTGTTCCACCCGAAGCCCAAAACCAAAGTGCGCCAAACTCCACAGGGCGTGGTTGTAACCAACGAAAAGCAGCCGCCCCAGGGCCATCGAGGAAGGCTCGCCGTGCACCGCCAAAACCGTGTAATCAACCGCGTCCCAATCACCGATAAACGGGTCGCGGAAAATTAACGCCAGACCAAACGCCACCAACGCCGGCAATAACCACCAAAAGGAATTGCAGATTGCAGATTGCAGATTGCGGGATTTTACTTCATCCCTCATCTTTCATCCCTCATCCCTTTTTTTGACGAGGGTGACGCGGTTGCCGCGTTCGTTGTAGGTCACTTCGTCCATGATGTTATGGATGAGCAGAACGCCGCGCCCGCTGGTTTTGAAGAGGTTAGCGGGGTCGAGCGGGTCGGGAATAGAGTGAACGTCGAAGCCGTCGCCCTGGTCTTCAATGGTGAAACGGGCCTCGTTAGCGGAGAGTTCCGCGCTGATGTAAACCAATTTGGTCGGGTCGAATTTGTTGCCGTGCTTGACGGCGTTGACGAAGGCTTCGTCGAGGGCGATGAAAAGGTGCGTGTTATCGGCTTCGGCAACGCCGAGTTGGGCCACGCGGTCGAGCAGGTATTCCAACAATGGGTGCATCAATTTCACATCGCTGGGCAAGGCGAAATCTATCCGTTCGTGCAGGTGCGGAAGCACCAACGGGTCGTCAACATCCTCGCGTTTATGGGTCAGAACTTGCTCCAAGATAGCGCACATCTCTTCCGATTCGTAACCGGCGCGGGCCAAACACGCGCAATCGAGCTTGAAGGCTTTGACAATCTGTAAATCGGGTGCCGCCGCGCCATTTGAGATGGACATTAGCCGCCGACGGGTAGCTTCGCTGACGGGCTGCAAGCCTGCCTTATTCGTATCGGCATCGGTCAAATCCGAGACGATAATGTCGAACTCGTCCAGATAAAGAACTTCGAGCGCTTCTTCGCGGCCTTCGAGCGCTGTTACCGAATGGCCCAAATCGGCCAACACACTCGCCCAACTCTCACGCAAAGCGGCGTCATTTTCGATAATGAGAATGCGTCTGGATGACATGGGGCGCATGATAACACAGACAGTAGGCGGTAAGCAGCAGGCGGTGGGCGGTAGCAGCAAAAACATCAAACTTTACTGCCGCCCGCCTCCCTCTGGCGGCCCGCTATGCTATACTCACCGCTCGCAAAGACGGCATGGCGCAATCTGGTAAAGTTAAAGAGACGTTGGAATACGCGGCGGCGCGGGGCTTGTTGGGCGGCTTGGGTTTGCTGCCACGCGGCGCGGCGGTGGGCCTCGGACGCGGCATCGGCTGGCTGGCCTATAAACTGGCCGGCGGTTTGCGGCGCGTCGGTAAACGCAACTTAGAATTGGCTTTCCCCGAAAAAACGGCGGGCGAACGCGAACGCCTTTTGCGCGGTTGTTTCGCCACATTGGGCCGCACGCTCGGCGAAGTCAGCCAATTTTCCCGCGCCACGCCCGAACAGTTGCGCGAAATCATCGAATTTGACCCGGAGAGCCTCGCGCAATTGCGCCAGGCCAAAGCGACAGGGCGCGGTATCATCTTCTTAACCGGACATTTAGGCGCGTGGGAGTTGTTGAGTTTCGGCTGGTCGGCGTTGGAATATCCGATAAGTTTTCTCGTGCGCCCGTTGGACAACGCCCGCGTGGACAAAATGGTGGAAGATTTACGCACGCGCTTCGGCAATCGCGCTATCAGCAAAAAACAGGCGGCCCGCGTCGCCATCCGCACCTTGCGCGAAGGCGGCACACTGGGCATTCTGGCCGATTTGAACGCGCTGCCCAATGAAGGCGTTTTCGTGCCCTTCTTTGGCCTTGAGGCGTGCGCCACAACCGGCGTGGCGACGCTGGCTTTAATGACTGAGGCCGTTGTCTTTCCGGTCTGCGCGGTGTGGGATGAAACAAAAAAACGCTACGTTTTTCAGGGCGGCCCGCCCGTCGAAATCGTCCGCACCGGCGACAACAAAAGCGACATCGAAAGCAACACGGCCCGCTTTGCCCAAGTCTGGGAAAGTTACGTCCGGCGCTGGCCCGAACAGTGGATGTGGATTCACAAACGCTGGAAGACGAGGCCCGACGGCGAAGCCAATTTGTACGCGAAGAAATGACGCAGAGACGCAGAGACGCAGAGACGCAGAGAGAAACGAACGCGCCTGATGAGCGTGTGGCGAAAGCCTACCGTTTTGCCGATTTGTCGTCGTATCCTTTTAAGAAACGCTGCTTGATTCGTCTGGCGGATTTGGCTTTTTACCGGCTCATCCGCTTTATCGGCAAAACGGTGCGTTGGGAAATCGAAGGCTGGGAGCATTGGGAAACGGCGACAAAAGACGGGCGCATACCAATTTACACTTTTTGGCACGACCGCGTTTTTCTCTCGACCTATTTCTGGCGCAACCGCGAAATCGTGGTGATGACTTCGCAAAGTTTTGACGGCGAATACATTGCGCGGTTTATCCAACGCTTGGGCTACGGCGCGTCGCGCGGTTCTTCCACACGCGGCGGCATCGGCGCGTTGGTGGAAATGATACGCCTGATGAAAGCCGGCAAACCGGCGGCTTTCACCATTGACGGCCCCAAAGGGCCGCGCTACATTGCCAAACCAGGCGCGGTGTTACTGGCAAAAAAGACCGGGAACCCAGTTCTGCCCTTTTGCATCACGCCCGCTAAATACTGGACTATTAACAGTTGGGACAAGTTTCAGATACCCAAGCCATTTACCCGCGCCTTGCTTGTTATTGCGCCGCCGCTTTTCGTAGATGCTAAGGCTGATGAAGAAACCGTCAACGCCAGCCAAACGGAATTGCAATCTATGCTTGACGCG
>JAYVJN010000002.1:0-3877 GCA_043769325.1 Acidobacteriota bacterium | reverse complement strand
TCCATCGTCATGACGCGGCCCGTCGTATGCGTCCAGTAAATCGTGGGGACGTGGATAACGCGCCAGTCTTTGAAACTAGCGCGAAAGCGTTCGGCATTGCGGGACTCTTGTTCGTAATCCATCTCTTCGTGGATGGTTTCGTCGAATTCGACCAGCATTCCGGCCCAGTCCGCAGTTTCATTAAGCGACGGGAAACGGCCCACAAACTGCGTGATGCGTTGCAGAATAGTGATGTCAAGTCCAACCTGTTCAGCCAGATGCGGGCGTTGGACTTTGATGGCGACCTCTTCGCCGGAAAACATACGCCCGCGATAGACTTGCCCCAACGAAGCCGCCGCGACGGGTTCGGCGTCAATTTCGGCGTAAAGTTCGCTGACGCTCCGGCCTAATTCGGCTTGGATGCGGGCGAAGGCTTCCGCATTGGAGAAAGCCGGCACATTGTCTTGCAGCGTCGAGAGTTCTTTGATGTAGGCCAACGGCAAAAGGTCGGCGCGGGTGCCGAGGGATTGCCCGATTTTGATAAACGTGGGGCCGAGTTTGACGATATTATCGCGCAGCCACACGGCCTGTTTTTCCAGACGTTTTTCTTTGTCGCCGTCCAAGCCGCGAAAAACGTAACCTCGCACGAGGCGCGTCAGACGGTCTTGCCAACGCCACAGCGCGACGCGCAACCAAACGCTCAACTGCCCGCGCGGGTTATCGCCGCTGGTCGCCGCGCGTTGTTTGTCTAACGCTTTTTCGGCAAATTTGGCGCGCACCTCGTAGCCGTCCAAATAGAGGTACAAGGCCAGCGTCCCCAAAACCCGCGAAACCTGGGCCAATCGCCGCCATTCGCGCCAGCCGTATTTGGGGGTTGGGGGTTGGGAGTTAGGGATTGGGAATTTGCTATCTGAGATTTGCGCTTGTTCTGCTGCGCCATTGGCTTGCGGCGCGAGCAATTCCTCGCTCATGTAATCATCGTCGCGCCCATTGCCAGAGCGCAGAATGCTTATTTCTTGGGTTACAGTTGCCATCGTTTCGTTTACCAGCCGAACGCCGCGACGATTTGCTGCGCGGCGGCGGACGCGGTTAGATGCGTGTTGTCGAGTTTGAGATAATTCTCCGCGTAGAAAAAATCGCCTTCGGTGTTCATTTTGTATTGGGCGTCCATCTCCAGAAGGTGGGCGCGGGCGGCTTCGGGGTCGCGTTTCGAGGGCTTATGTTCCAGGCGTAGCGGCGTCTGGTCGCGGCGCAAGCGTTCGTCAAGCGTAGCGGCTAATTCAACGAAAAAGACTTCGCCGCCTTGTGCGCGAAATATTTCAGACGCCTCATCAATGAATATCCTATCACTCTCCAATTCTAAGCCCCACACAAATGTAAAAATCAGGCCCGGCAAATCGCTCTGCGCGACTTCGCGGAAAATCAGGCGGCGAAATTCATTTACCAGACGAAAAAACGCCGGTTCGCCAAACTCAAAAAGACCGAGCAGCGGTTCAATCGTCAAATGATTGTGAAAGAGCCGCCAGCCGGTCAACTCAGCCAACTCGCGCCCGACAGTCATCTTACCCACCGCCGGCGGCCCGAAAATAACCAAGAACTTCATAGCAATCTGTGTGCCGTTGGTTTGCGCCAAGTCTAAAACATCTGTAATCGCTGGATTATACGGGTTACTATCAGAGACTCATGTTACGCAGCCACGATGTTTGCTGTCCGCTTGACAACTGTTTTGTGCCGGCGGCACGGTGGAAATTAGCCGGTGGTGGAGCGTCTGCGCAACCACCGGAGGCAGCCACCGCAGCGCGTCAGCGTCCCGCGAGGGACGCGGGAACAACCGCCGTTCCCGCGCTCCTGCCGGAGCGCACAGCCTTTTCCGGAATCGTTTCCGGTGGTTGTCACCACCGGCTAATTTCCCCTGCGCTTTCAGCGCGAAAACCAAGTCCAGGCTGGCAGCCAGGTTTTAACTGCGTAAGGTGAGTTAGAGATTATGGCAGGTCAGCGGCGGGCGCAAGCGACCCTTCCTAACCTGCCAGGTTGCTTTGCCGACTTGGTGTAAACTCTAAATGCGGTGGCCCAAACAAAACAACCTAGCCCGCTTAACTACCTGGCAGGTTGGGAATGGCAGCTTGCTCCCGCTGCTCATTTGCCTAGTTGCGGATGAAACCGAGAGCACCGGAAATTGCCAAATAACGCCACCAATTTTTGCGCTTTGCCAATGCCATCGCCTATATGCCTTCGCCTTTTCGCCTATTTTTAGATTCGCACAATTGCCAGAGTTGTTTTGTGCGCTGGCTGCTTTCGTTAAGGCAAATCTGTTGCGGCTTTTAGCGCATCTTCAACTTTGCGCAGAAAGTGGTCGGGAAGGATGCCGGTTTTAGCCGTCAGTTTGTTCCGGTCAAGCGTCGTTATTTGGTGGCAAAGCGCAACGCTGTCTTGCCCTAAGCCGCCCGTACCAACCGGCAAACGAACTACGGTCGGGCCGCGTTTGGCTTGTGTCGCAGAGGTTGTAATTGGCACAACAATAAGCGAACGCCAGCTTGCGGACTGATTGAAAATGTTGTGGGAAATGATGATAGCGGGCCGGTGGCCTTGTTGTTCCGAACCTGAACGCGGAGCTATATCGGCCCAATAAATGTCGCCTCGTGTCATGCTTCGTCCTTTTCCGTTGCCAGCCAACAGTCTATGCCGGCTTGTTCCAGAGCCGGATTCAGGTCGTCTTCCGTGCCAGCCCAGGCGGTAACGTAAGCGGCCAGGGCTTCATCTCTTGCGGTCACCTTTGCCAGCCGTTCGCGTTGGGCGAGAAATTCTACGAAATCAATAACTTCGCTCACTTTTTCCGGCGGTAGTTCTTGTATTTTGGTTATTAAGGCTTCGGGTTGCATAGCTGCTCCTAAACAATTGCCAGACTATTCTTGACGCCGTTGCGCCCGAAATAGCGGCGGGCGCGGGTTAAATCATACTCTATCTGGCGTTTCAGTTCTTCGAGGCCGTTGAATTTCCGTTCGTCTCTCAAACGGTGCAGAAAACGCACGCGGACGACGTTGCCGTAAAGATTGCCGTCCCAATCTAGTACGAAGGTTTCGACGGAAGGTTCGTTGTTGTTTTCAAAGGTAGGCCGGACGCCGATGTTGGTCACGCTGCGCCGCCATTGGCCTTCGATGAACGTGGACGTAACATAGACGCCGTTGCGCGGGATGACGCGGTTGTGCGGTTTGAGATTGGCCGTCGGGAAACCGAGGATGCGCCCGCGTTCCGCGCCGTGAACCACCTGGCCCTCAACGCCGTAAGGCCGTCCCAACATCCGTCGCGCCAGATTCACTTTGCCCGCCAGCAAAAACTCGCGCACGCGGCTGGAACTGACGCGCCGCCCGCGCAAAGTCACTTCCTTAACTTCGTCGGCATGGAAGCCAAGCAACACCGAAGCCGCTTTTAGCAGTTCGATATTGCCGGCCCGACGATGCCCGAAGGCAAAGCCTTTGCCCAGATAGACCTCGCGGGCTTGCAAGCGTTCGCGCACGACATCGCGCAAAAATTCCTCCGCGTCAATTTGGGCAAATGCGCGGTCAAAGGGAATGACAATCGCCTGTTCAATGCCCAACACATCGAAGGCTTCAAGGCGTTGGTCAAGTGTTTGCAACAGTGGCGGCGCGGATTCGGGATGCAACACCACGCGCGGATGCGGGTCGAAAGTTATCGCCGTCGGCACGGCGTTTAAGGCTTTGGCGCGTTCCACCACAGTTTGCATGATGAGTTGATGGCCCAGATGCAGACCATCAAACACACCCAGCGTCAAAACTGTCGGGCGCGCGATTTTGGCGTTGTCCGTTCCGTGAAAAATTCGCATAGGAAAAATGTTTAGAGTCCCGCCTTCAGGCAGCTTTTGCGGCGATAAAGCCGCCTG
>JAYVJN010000001.1:0-5359 GCA_043769325.1 Acidobacteriota bacterium | reverse complement strand
ATTCGCCGAGGGCCGCGCCCGCGTAAGGCGCGAGAAACTGCATCGCCGCCGGGTCGGAGGCCGTCGCTTTGACGACAATGGTGTAATCCATCGCGCCGTAGCTTTCCAAGGTCTTGACCACTTGCGCCACCGTCGAAGCTTTTTGCCCGATGGCGACGTAGATGCAGATAACGTCTTTGCCTTTTTGGTTGATGATAGTGTCAACAGCGACGGCGGTTTTGCCCGTCTGCCTGTCACCGATGATGAGTTCGCGCTGCCCGCGTCCAATCGGCACCATCGCGTCAATGGCCTTCAAACCCGTTTGCAGAGGCTCTTTTACCGGCTGGCGGTCAATAATACCCGGCGCGATTTTTTCAATCGGGTTAAATTCCGTTGTGGCAATCGGCCCCTTGTCGTCCACCGGATTGCCCAACGGGTCAACCACGCGGCCCACCATCGCATCGCCGACGGGGATGGACATGATGCGTCCGGTGCGTTTTACGATGTCGCCTTCCTTGATGGTCTGGAAATCGCCGAACAGCACCGCGCCCACCTTGTCCTCTTCCAGGTTCAAGGCTAAACCGCGCACCTCGTTGGGCAGTTCCAGCAATTCGCCGGCCATTACTTTGTCGAGGCCGTGAATTTCGGCGATACCGTCGCCGACTTTAATCACCGTGCCGACTTCGCTGACCGTTACGCCCGCCGCGAAATTCTCAATCTGCTGGCGAATATGTTCATTTATTTCGTTGGCTTTAATTGCTTCCATATCTTATTGGGGATTGGGGGTTAGGGGTTGGGGGTTGGGGTCTTGTAAACAGTCTAACCCCTAATCCCTAACCCCTAACCCCTAATTGCTAATCATTTTTTCCTTAACTTGTTGCAACTGGCTGCGCACGCTGCCATCGTAAATAGTTGAACCGATGCGTGTAACGAGGCCGCCGATGAGGTCTTCATCATTGGCGAACTGTAAACGCACTTGGTTACCGGTCATTTCTGTCAAACGCGCGCGCAAAGCTTCTTGTGTTTCTGCCGTAACGGGTCGCGCCGTCGTCACTTTGGCCGTGACCACGCCGGCGCGTTCTTCTAAAACTTGGGTGAATTTTTCGCTAATCTCCGCGATTTCGGTCAAGCGTCCATTGGTTAGTAAAACTTGCAGAAAATTGGCTGTCGTGTTGCCGACTTTGGTGCGGTCAATCAATGTGGACAGTAGTTTGCGTTTTTGTTCAGCCGGCACCGTCGGATTGGCGAAAACTTCTTTAAGGCCCGCGTTGTCTTTCATCAAAGCGGCCCAACCGTTAATGTCCTCTTGCGTTTGCGTCGCGTTTGCGCCGACCACATCGGCCAAAGCCGTCGCGTAACGGCGGGCGATAACTTGTACACTCATTATTTACCGCCTCCAATCTGCGCCACTTGCGCTTTCATCAAACGGGCGTCGTCCGTCGCATTGAGGTCGCGCCGCAGCATTTCTTCGGCCAATTTGACACTCTGTTCGGCGGTAAATTGGCGTAATTCTTGTCGCGCCAGCTTGCCCGCGCCTTCGATTTCGCGGTGCGCTTGGGCGCGCAGTTTGGCGATTTCCGCTTCTGTTGCCTCTTTCATACGGGCGGCTTCGGCGGCGGCTTCGTTCTCCGCGTTGTCACGAAGCGAAGCCATTTCATCGCCCATTTTTGTCAAGCGTTGCTCCACATCTTGCAATTTTGCCAACGCCGCGTCGCGTTCGGCTTGCGCCTTTTGCAACTGCGCTTTGATGTCAGCGCGTTTCTCCCGAAACGCTTTACTCAAAGCCGGACGCAGCAAATAATAGAGAATACCCGCGAAAACAAAAAGGTTAATGAACTTCCACAGTTCAAATCCTGGGTAGTCATACCATTTCGCGCCGCCAGACAGCAGCAACCCGTAAAAGTTTGTGATAAAAGCTACAAGCATAACCAAAAAAATTGCGCCTTTTTAACCGTTCACCGCGCGGCCTAATATACGCGCGCCAATATCTTGCGCGATGCGTTGCGCCTCGCTTTGCAGGGTCACGCGAGATTCTGCGACTTGCGCCGCAATCGTCGCTTTTTGCGCTTCCAGCAAGCTGCCGATTTCCGTCTTAACAGTCCCGATTTTCTCTTGCCGCTCTCTTAAAGCGGCGTTACGTTCGTTTTCAATCCGGCGATAACCCTCGCCCCGCGCCTCACGCAAAGTTGTTTCATAATGGCGCGTTTTGTCTTCCACCTGTTGCAATAAATCGGACGCGCTGCCAGACCCCGCGCCTTTAATACGGGCTTCGCGGCGTTGCAAAATTTCATTGATGGGTTTGAAAAGCGTGCGGTTCAAGACATAAACCATAACGCAAATGATGGCTATGTGCAGAAACATACTGCCATCCGGCACGAGCGAAATTCCAGCGAGCGCGAAACTTATCATAACTTCAAAACCACGAAACGAGACGATTGCGGGGTACTTTGGCTTTCCTACGCCTTTTCTTAAATCGTGGCGTCGTCCAAAAGGGGTAAGTCTAGCACGCCTATTTTCGGGGCGTCAAGCGCATGGCTGGCAGAGACTAATTTCGCCAAAAGTCTAGTTAAATAGGGTGTCATGGCATTACTGAGCGGCAGGGAAATTGCTTTGTTCGTAGAGGCTAAACTGAAACCCGCAAAAACCGCCTGGCAGAACGCAGATTGTGCGGAAAAAGCGGATTTACGCGAGTCTGCATCCGGCTTTTTATCTGCCGCATCCGCTAAATCCGTGTTCCACAGGTGGGCAAGCCCCACTCACAACTTGAGTTGAGCAACAGATTCGCAGCATTTCGGGCTATTCAACGCCACGGCAATTTCCGTGCCGCTCAGTAATAGTGTCATGGAACAATTTGCGGTATTTCAGGAAGATGTGTCCAAGCGTCTTGCAGCGGGTCGTAACGGAAGCGGTAAACCGTCTCTTGTTTTTCGGTGGGGGCGATGAGGTTAAAGTCAAATTCAATGGCGAAAACGGCGGCTTCGGTGGCAGACATAAAATTGATGCGACGGGCCTTGTCGTTACCGCGCGGGCCGAGTCCGTTGAGGGAAAATTCGCGGCGCGGCGCTCCTGTAAAGTTGCCGGCGTCGTCCAAATCCACTGACCAGATTTCGGCTTGACGGGCCAAACCGTAGTACAAACGCTTGCCTTTCGCGCTGTTGAAAACGCGCAGACCGAAAGCGTCCACCTTATCCAACTGCGCCGCGACTTGTTTGGTTTTGGTGTCCAGGCGGTAGATGCGGCCCGCTTCGTTGGTGCGCGTGGAACCATAAACCGAAGCAACGTAAAGGCTGGATGTCTCGCAGTCAAAGGCCAGGCCCAATGCGCCAAAGACGTTCTGTTCATTGCTTGGCGCGGCGTTTGGCAAGACCGCAAACTGTTCCATCTGTTGCGTTTGACCGTTTACGCGCCAGACGGTATTTTGTTCGGCGGGCGGGTTGAGCAAGGTGTTTATGGTCGGCGCGGGGGCGACGTAAACATTGCCGTCGCCGTCGCGTTCGATGGGCGCGAGAAAGCCCGCTTGCGTCCACGAAGGATGCTGGTAACGCCGCCCTTTCTGCTGTGCCTCAATGACCCACAGACCAGGTCGCGCCTTCTCAGATGTACTCAAAGCGGGGTTACTGAAACCAAGTTGCCCCACAAACGGCGGCGTCTTCCGACACTCAGCAGTTGGGCCGACAGGACGGTTGGTGCGTTTTGGCGGCTGGCAAGAAGAGATGAGGAGAAGGGGAGAGAGGGAGAAGGGGAGATAACGCCAAAAGGCGTGGCGCAAGTAACGCCAATACGCGAAACACCGGAACGCCGCACAAGGAATTACGCGGAGCGTTTCTTCTGCTCTCCCGCTCTCCTCTTCTCCCACTCTCCTCATCTCCCTTTCCCCCCTTCTCCTATCGGGTGAAACATCGGCCCGGCGTAACAGGGATATTTTTTGACGCGATAGACGCCGTTTTCGGCTACGGATTCGGCCCAGCAGTACTGTTTTCCGGGCGTGTCGTCGTTTTTGAGTTGGGGGACGTACCAGAAAACTAGCCGCGCGTCACTGACGGGTTCAGGCTGTGGTTCGATGAACTTTTCCGGGCCTTGATGGTAATCCGTGTTACAGCAAGGGCCGATGGTGGTGATGTCTGATTCGCCCTCGTCTTTGTCCGCGTGGTAGCGCGTGACGTAAGCGAAAGAGTTGTCGCCGCGCCCGCCGTCGCCGAATTGCCCGCGCCCGGGTTCGACGAAATAGCCGTTGCCGCCCGCATCTGCCAGGCGGTATTGATAACCGTCTTTGCTGTAAACGGTCTCTTTCTTCTGTTCCTGCCATTGTTCGTTAGTCCATTGTTTCCAGTCATTTCCTTGCCATTCGGCGAAGCTGTTTTGCTCGCCCGCGAAGGTGATGCGGGTGACGGGCCGGTAAGTGCCGTCGTTGCCGCAACCACGCCCCAGACTCGCTGCTACCACGCGGAAACGCCCGTCGTCATAAAACTCAAACGCCTGTTCATAAGAGTAATTACAAGGCGTCGGCCAGCCTTCACTCCAAAACCCTTGTCTGACGGCGAAACCGCCTTTGATGTCCTCAAACTTTGGCCCCTGCACGGCGACCACCGCCGCTTGGCTAAAGACGGGGCAACCGATGGCGTCGCTGTAACCGAAACCGTCCGCGCCGGAATAACTGACGTGCCAGTCCACCAATTTGGCGTCATGTAAAACCATCTTGCCATTGTATTTAACGTCCGACAGGCGCAATCCGTCGGAACTCGTCAAGATGTAATCAAAGGCCCAGCCGTTGCGTTCGTGGTGAATGGCTTTGGCGCAGAAAACATTAGTCAGGACATCGTTTTGCAGCCACTTTTCGGTAACTTGCGGCGGCCCGGTGCGGCCCACTTGCGTCCAACGTGTGCCAACCAGCGCGAGGTCGGTCAAATCCACGATGGCCCACAAAGCGCGGTCATCTTTGACAAAAGTGGGCGCGACGCACAGGTGTAACGAACGCTCGCAGCGCGTCTGGTTAAGCGAGGTTTTGGTGTTCGCCATCAGAACTTGCTTGTCTTCGGGTTGTTTGCCGAGGGCGGTGGCGACTTCGGGCGCGTTGGCGGCGATGCGCGTGGCGAGTTTGGTCAGGTGTTCGGGAATGTCCGGCTGCGTCGCCGGTTGGCGCGTGACGAGCAAAACCTGTTTCGCGGTCATATCCACGACGGCGTTGGTTGTCAGGTTTCGCGCGAAATTGTACATCTCCACGCGATAGCAGAGCGCGACGCGACAGGCTTGCGCGGGGCCAATGAAATCGCTTTCGCGCAGAGGATAGACGCCGAATATCTCGTTGAAGAGGCTGGCTTTGGTCTTTTCGTCACGCGCCTCGCGCAGAAAACGCTCGTCTTTAAGGGCCAATTCCTGCGCG